>JAHWKJ010000395.1 GCA_019347905.1 Planctomycetota bacterium | reverse complement strand
CGGACCGGAGCACCACGGCTGGGCAGCCACCCACTCGACGCTGTCGTAGCCGTCTTCGGCTTCTTCGGCAAACGGATACCAGTTCCCGCCCGAATCGCCGCGGCCGCGCACGTCCTGAATGGCCATCACGTAGCCCCAGCGGGCATACATCGAGGCTTTGCGGTAGTAGCGCGTGCTCTTCTTGAGGTACGGCGTGCGTTCGAGGATGACCGGAAAGCGGCCCGCGGCCTGGGTACGGCCGCGCGCTGGAAAGTACAGGTCCGTCGCCAGCTTCACGCCGTCGCGCGCGGCGATCGTCACGTTCCGCTCAACGACGACGTCGTACTCGAAGTGCGATCCTCGGCGCGGGATATCGGCCATCGCTTCGATGTCCTTTCGCTTACGGCGGTGGCATGGAATGCCTGCCAGTGGACACGGGCCGTCCCCGATTTGCAAGCCGCTCGGCAGCCCGACGCGTCAGCGGTGTCGTAGTGCGGATTTCAATCCGCACAACAGACTTTCAAGACGCACATGCGTCGGAAGGGGACGTGCAACCGGGTGCGCCGAAAGTCCCTCGCTCACGCGTCGGGCTGCTTTGCCCTCCACCAGCACACGGGATATAATGTTCGCACGAACACTACATGGCCCTGCGATTGAAAGCGAGCCGCGATGGCCACGTCCTGTCTCACCCGCGATTGGTGCCGCGCTCTCGACGAAGTTGCGGAAGAGTTGCTGGAATCGGCAGCCGTTCCGCATCCCCCGGTCGATATTCTGCAACTGGCCGCGCGGCTGGGCGTGACGGTCGCCTTCGACGCCGCTCAGATGGGCCGCGGTCGGCACAAGCGGGTGGGCGGAGCGGCCGTGATTCTGCTGCGGCCGGACGAGCGGCCCGAACGCGTGCAGTGGGCCGCCGCACATGAACTGGGCGAGGCCGCCGCGCACCGCGTCTTCGAGCGCGTGGGCGACGTGGAAGAGCCGTCGCCGAATCTGCGCGAACAGGTCGCGAATCTGCTGGCCTCGCGGCTGCTGTTGCCGCGACGGTGTTTTTTCGACGATGCCCGATTCCTCGAAGGCGACGTTCTGCAACTGAAGGTGGCCTATTCGACGGCGAGCCACGAGCTGATCGCGCTGCGGCTTCTGGATTTCGCTGAGGACTCGACGGTCACCATCTTCGACCACGGACGCATCACCCGCAGACGCTCGGCCGCGGGCGGGTCGCCGCCGCTCGCTCCCGCCGAATGCCTGGTGTGGCAAGAGGTGCACAGCGGCGGACGACCAATCGAGCACCATGACGACGAGCTGCGCGTGCAGGGCTGGCCCATTCACGAACCCGGCTGGAAGCGCGAAATCCTGCGGACAACGCCGTTCGGCGACACGTAGAGAGCCGACGTGTCGCACGCCCACGTTTGCAGTCGACGGTGTGGTACGTCAGAGTGGGCGTGTCCGTCGCCGCGCGCGATCCAACAGCCGAGTTTCGCCATGCGATTCGCCAAGATCTCTTCCCAGTTCGTTCGTTTCGGCCTCGCTTGCCTCTGCGTTGCAGCGAGTGCAGCGCAGGCCGCGGAGACGATCTGGCTGGAAGCCGAACATCTGCGGGGCATTCGCGGTTATTGCTGGCCCATGGGCCGCCCCGAAATGAAGAAGACCGACGGCCACTGGGGGCTCTCGGGTCCCGGCTGGGCCGCAGAGTGGAACCAGGGCGGCGAGAGCGGCTTCCTGTCGATTGCCACGGCAGCCGACGACGATCGCGCGGCGGCCACCGCCGCGCTCGAAATCCCCGCCGCCGGCCGCTGGTTTGTGTGGGTCCGTTATGGTGACTGGCGCGAGCAGACTGAGCGGTTCCAGGTTCGCCTCGAACAGCCAAACCGTCCCGCGTGGACCGGACAGTTCGGCGAGCGTGCCGTGGTCGAAGAAGACAATGAGATGAAGCTGTACTGGGGCTGGGCCTTCGGCTGGGACGATCACGAGGTCGAGCTGGTGAAGGGCCCCGCCACGCTCACGCTGCTCTCGACGACGAAGGATCCCCAGCCGCGGCAGATCGACGTGCTCGTGCTCACCACCGACGAGACGTATCGGCCGCTGATCAAGGAGCAGCCGAAGAACGCCGCCTGGAAGATCCTCGATTCCTACCGCGGCGGAGTTCCGGCCAATCTGGAGCCGCTCGCGCGCCGCCGCCCCGATTTCCAGCAGCTCCCGGCGCAATGGGCCATCCGCACGTTTGGCGACAAAGGCTTTCGTTACCTGTGGAACGTCTCGTCCGAGGGGGAAACCGCTGACTGGCTGAGCGACGATCCGGCCCGCGTGCTGTATCCGTACAACCTGCGCGACGAGAAAGCGATTGCGGAGTTCAAGAAGCTGTACGGCGGCCAGAAGGACGTGCCGATCTTCTCCGACCCGCGAATCGTGCCCACGTTTCATGCTGTCGGGGGCGGCGTCTTCGCAACCGATCCGCAAAGCGGCGAGGTGCTGGAACCGGGCCGGCGGTTCGCCGCGTGGCTCGACGCCCATCCCGGTCGGCCCTGGGCGACAATGATGAACTATCATCCCGGCCGAGCGGTCGGCGCCAAAGGCCTCGAAACGTTCCTGAAGTACCGCGACCGCTACGTTGGTTCCATCGCCGGCGAAAGCCTGGGCTACTTCTACATTCCGGCTGAGAAAATGCAGCCGGCGACGGCGGCCGCAACTACCCGGCGAGGACTCGTCGAGGCGTTTGCACCGCTCACGCTGGAAGCCAACGCGGCCAAGTACCGCGCCATCTACGGCCGCGATATCGACCAGAACCCATACGTTGATGTCATCCCCTGCCTGTCCGTCGGCAACGTCGCCTTCGCGCCGCTCGCGAGCCTGTGGGGCGCTCGCACGCTGGGCTACGAATCGGCCACGGCCACCTCATCGCTGTTGCCCATGCGCTGGGCCTTCATGCGGGGCCTCGCGCGGCAGGGCAGTCATCTGACGGCAACGTACCGCTCGTGCAACTTCGGCGATTCGTCGACGATCTTCTCCAACACGCAGAGCTACCACTCGCCGCAGAACATCCTCGACAACTACTACTCCGTGTTCTCCGGCGCGGGGATGACGTGGTACAAGATGGACCTCTGGTACCAGTACATGGCCGGCTCGTCGATGTTCTATCACGAGCAGGGCTTCGACGAGTTCTGGCAGCCGGGCGGCACGACCGCGGCCGGGATTCACGAGCTGCAGCTTTCGCCCAAGGGCAAGCTCGTCGACCGCTTTCTGCGGGTGACGGCCGCCGCGCCTGAGCGCGGCACGCCCGTCACGCCCGTTGCGTTTCTGGTCGACTACGCCCACGGCTGGGAGCCGGCCCCGTTCTGGCCCAACTCCTTCAAGAACTGGCACCAGCACCAGGACCGCTTCCTCTACGGCGATCACGAGCGGATGCTCCAGGAGTATTTCTGGACGGCCTTTCATCCCATTGGCCCGGAGAGCGAGAAGCCCATCACCGGCACGAATGAGGTCTACGTGCCCGGCGTCTTCGGCGATGTCTTCGACTGCATCTGCGCGTACCCGGACGTTTCCCGCTGGAAGACGATCGACACGTACCCCGTGGTGATCGCCGCGGGTGAAATCGAACTCACCGCGGCGGAAGGCCGGCGGCTTGCCGAGTACGTCGAAAGCGGCGGCACGCTGCTCATCGCCGACGCGCACTTGACCGGTCCCGGCCTCACAGAACTGGCGCTTCCGGCCGCCGGCGAGCCAAAGGAAGCCGATGGCTATCGCTGGCTTGACGACGACACGCTGCATGCCGCGCCGCGGTTCCGTTACCGACCGCTCGAGGTTGGAGCGCAGGGCCGGGCGCTGGCAAAGACGGGCGAGGGTGACGTGTTCTGCGCCGCGTTCGATCGCGGACAGGGGCGGCTCATTTATCTCTCGGTGCCGCACGGCTTGTCGATCACCAAACATGCGCTGCCGGTCGTGGCGCGGCTGTTCGCCCACCTCACGCGAGGACTGATGCCTGTGGAAGTGGCCGGCGACGTCGAGTGGATCGTCAACCGCACGGCGGACGGCTGGCTGGTGACGCTGCTCAATCCCGCGGGCCAGGACAAGCCGCAGCAGGGCATCACGCCCACCGACTACCGCGAGAACCGCAAGGTGCGGATCGTCTCACACGTGCCGGTGACGACGGCCCGCGACCGCCTGCAGCCCGACAGCGCCCTCACCGTACACGACAATGCCGTCGAGTGCATCGTCCCCGCGGGCGGTGTCCGCATCATCGAGCTACGCTGAACACCCCACAGGCGAGCGGGGGGCGTCAGCCCCCCGATTCCCTCCAGCAAACATGAGTGTTCAACCCATGAAACGTCTCCCCCTGATCCTCGCCGCCGCGCTCACCTGCGTAGCCGCCAGTGAAGTGGCCGACGCCGCCGAGAAGCCCAACGTGCTGTTCATCGCCGTCGACGATCTCAACGATTCGATCGGCTGTCTCGGCGGGCACCCGGCGCCCTGAGGGCGCTGCGATTCGAGGTTGTGCGCGGCGCGGGGATTACGCGCTGGCCCTGGCAAAGAATCGGAAGCCTGACGGCTCCCGCTCGCCTTGCAGAACTACGCGGCGGCAGCGGCGGGTGCGGCGTCTTTCACCATGGCGACAACCTCGTCGAAGATCGCCGGGTTGTGAATCGCCAGCTCGCTCAGCATCTTGCGGTTCAACTCGATGCCGGCCAGCGTCAGGCCGTGAATAAACTCGGAATAACGCAGCCCCCGCTCGCGGCAGGCGGCCGACAGGCGGACAATCCACAGCTTGCGGAAATCGCGTTTGCGGCGGCGGCGATCGCGGTAGGCGCAGGCTCGCGAGCGGATCAGCGTCTCTTTGACCGTCCGCAACAGCTTGCTGCGGCCGCCGCGATTGCCGCGGGCCTCTTTGAACAACCGCTTGTTTTTGCGGCGGCGGGCCTTCCCCAGGGTGACGCGCATGACTGGCAGCTTTCCTCAGTTGAGCTGTCTAAAGCCCTGGATGCAGCGCTTCGCGAATGGTCTTCGCCTGCAGGCCGGTGACGAGGCCGTCCTGCCGAAGCTGGCGGCGGCGCTTGCCGGGCTTGTGGCTCAGCTTGTGTCCGCGGAAAGCCTTGCGGTGCTTGGCCTTGCCGGAAGCGGTCAGCTTGAACCGCTTCTTCATCCCCTTATGGGTCTTGAGCTTGGGCATCGCAAGGTCCGCCGGCGGGTGGTGAACGATCGAGGGACGGCGATTATACTGCCGTCCCCGCGGAAGATTCCAGTCAACGCGGCGCCAGCACCATCGACATCATGCGGCCGCTTTCCATCGACGGGGCTTTCTCGACCTTCGCCACGTCGTCGAGGGTCTGGATGATCTCCTGCAGAATTTCGCGGCCGCGTTCGTGGTGGGCGTTCTCGCGGCCGCGGAACAGGATATTCACCTTCACCTTGTCGCGCTTGCCGAGGAAATCGCGGGCCCGCTTCACCTTGAATTCGATGTCGTGCGTTCCCGTCTTCGGCCGCAGCCGGATTTCCTTGAGCTGCGTGTGGTGCGGCTGCTTCTCGTTTTTCTTCTTGCGGACCTTCTGCTCGTACTTGAACTTTCCGTAATCCATGATGCGGCAGACAGGGGGCCGCTCCTGCGGGGCGACTTCCACCAGGTCGAGTCCCGCCTCGCGGGCCAGCCGCTGGGCGTCGCTGGTGGGGATGACGCCGAGCATATTACCTTCCTGGTCGACCACGCGGACCGGCGTCAGCCGGATTTGTTCGTTTACCCGTTGTGTGTCAAGCGCTGGCAAGCCCCAAGTACCTCCTGTCGTGGAAAGATCGAAGACCTCTGATACTTCTATCGCCACAGGGGCGGAAGGTCAAGGAGTTTGTTTTCGGATCCGGCATTGCGTATGCTCACGGGCATGAGCCGTTTTTCGCGCGAGCAGATCCTCGAACGCCTGCGGGCGAAGGTCGCCGGGGGGCGGCCCATCATCGGCGGCGGCGCCGGCACGGGCCTCAGCGCCAAGCTCGAAGAGGCCGGCGGGATCGACCTGATCGTGATCTACAACTCCGGCCGCTTCCGCATGGCCGGACGGGGGTCGCTCGCCGGCATGATGCCCTACGGCGACGCCAACGGCATCGTGATGGACATGGCCCGCGAAGTGCTCCCCGTCGCCCGTAACACGCCGGTGCTGGCCGGGGTCTGCGGGACGGATCCCTTCCGGCTG
>JAHWKJ010000394.1 GCA_019347905.1 Planctomycetota bacterium | reverse complement strand
CTTCAGCAGTTGCGAGGCCTGCTGATAGCCCGGGGCCGGCCGGCCGTACTCGCTGGCCGAGACGCGGGCGAGGCCCACGAGCTGCCGCCAGCGCACCGACGGCCGCGTGCGGCGGAACTCCTCAGTCACGGTGCGGTAATACTTCTCCGCGTGCAGGGCGCCGTCTTCGCTGGTGGCGAACTTGAGCAGCAGGTCGAACACCGGCCGCGGCTTGGCACCCACTTCGGCGTAGCGTTCGACCGCCGCCGCAGCACGCGCCTGGTCGCCGCGGCGGATCGCCGCATCGGCTTCCGCCAACAGCGCGGCCGGGTCCGTCTGGTTTTGCACGGCTTCGGCATCCAGCGGCCAACGCTCCGGCCGCACGCGCCCGCTTTGCCCGGCGGTGTGGTACGCGCCCACGATGAGGCTGGCGACCACGTTCCGCGGGTTGCTCACGCGGGCGATGTTCCGCCATGCGTTGGCCGCATCGGAAGCGTGGACGCCGACCGAGTCGCCGTGCACGCTGCCCACGGGCTTGGAAGGCTCGTATTCCTTGTCGCGGCCGGGGTCGTGCAGAATCAGCAGGTTCGCAGCGACCGAGAGGGCTTCGCCCACGTGTTCGGGATCGTAGCCCGCGGCGAGCGCCTGCGCCACGGCGTCGGCGGCCGCGGCACGGTCGGCGGAGAACACCGTCCCGGCCAGTTCCTCGAGCCAGGCGTCGTCGCCCTGCTTCTTCCCCAGCGGCCGGCCTTCCAGGTTGTACTGGTCGAGCAGCCGCGGCAGGACCGTGCGGATCTCAGAGACCGGCCTGTTCGACTGCCGGATCCTGTCTTCGACGTGCAAACAGTAGCGGACGGATTGCCGAAGCAGCGTGTGTGCGTGCTCGCTGCCGACGAGATCGATGGCCGACCACGCCCGCCAGGCGAGGACGACGCGGTGCACGTCGGTCTCATCCTGCACCGTGTACTGCAGGTGGTTGTAGGCTTCGCCGACAGGCAGCCGGGCCACCGCCGCGGCGAAAACACCTTCGGCGTCGTTCCAGTCGACGGCGCGAACCTCGTCGCGCAGCGTCTGGGCCGTCACGAGGTCTGTGGGAACATCGACGTCGCCTACGGCGTGCAGCACTTCCTTGGGCGCTCCGCCGAATTGCTGGATGCGGTCCGTGTTGCGGTAGAGGACCTTCAGCACCGGCAGGGGCGACTTGTCCTTCGGCAGCTCGCGGGCCATCTCCAGTGCCGGGGCGAGCGCCATGAACGTGTGGAAGCCGACGTAGTCCTGCCCCCCGAACGTGCGGGCATTGGCCAGCGCCGCCGCTGTGACGAGCGTCTCGAGCTTCGTCCCCGAGTTGATTCGCTGCACGAGCACCGCCGAAAGTTTCTCGAGCGGCGTCTCCTGCATGAGTGCGACCAGCGGCTCCATCTCGCCGAAGGTGAGCCGGCCGGTCGGCTCGCCGGCGAAGGCCGGGGCCAGTCCCAGATCGAGCGCCACCGCCGAGCCCACGCTGCCGATCAGCATCCCGCGGCCGACATGGGCCAGAAACTCGCGACGAGAACTGCGAAGCATCGCCCACCTCCGTCAAGAGCACCTGGAACGAGCGCGATCACCACACATAACATATCGCGGCGGCGTTACACCGGACAGCGTTGCAGGACGATGCCGGCGCGCGGATGATCATACCGCGCCGCGTGCCGCATCGCATCCTCCCCATGTCGTCGTTACTGTTGTCATGTCGCACGGCCACCTGTTTAGCCGCGACTCGCCAGAGGAGCGCGGGGCCAGTGAGCGCTTGCGAGCAGAGCGCTCCTCTGGCGAGTCGCGGCTAAACGGAGAGCCGTCGCCTCGTGCCGCCGCCGTGCGTGGGCGACTGCTGCTGCTGGCCGCGGCGCTCTTGTGGAGCACCAGCGGGCTGTTCGTGAAAAGCCCGGCGCTCTCGTCGCTGCCGGCGATGACGCTCGCCTGTTGGCGGGCGGTGTTCGCGACCGTGGTGCTGGTGCCCTTCGTGCCGCGCGGCGCCGTCCGTTGGCGGCCGGGGCTGGTGCCGATGACGCTGTTCTTCGCAGCCATGAACGTACTGTTCATCGGCGCAATGACCCGCACGACGGCGGCGGCGGCGATTTTCCTGCAATACACCGCCACCGTCTGGGCCGCCCTCTTTGGGGCACTGTTGCTGAAGGAACGCATCGACCGCGGGACCGTCGCGGCGATCGCCTGTGCCGCGGCCGGCATCGGCTGGATCGTCGCCGCGGAATGGCAGAGCGAGAATGCCGCGGGGAATCTCATCGCGCTGGCCAGCGGCGCCTCGTATGCGGGCGTCATTCTGATGCTGCGGCACCTGCGCGACGAACATGGGCCGTGGCTGGTCGCGCTGAATCACGCTGTGGCCGCGCTGGTGTTGTTGCCCTGGATCGCGGCGGCGGACGTGTCGCTGACACCGTCGCAGTGGGGGCTGGTCGTGATGCTGGGCGTGTTCCAGATGGGGCTGCCGTACGTGCTGTTTGCGGCAGCCGTGCGGCACGTGCGGGCGCAGGAGGCGGCGCTGATCGTGCTCGTGGAGCCGGTGCTCAATCCGTTGTGGGTCTGGCTGGCGTGGGGCGAGACGCCGCCCGGCTCGACAATGGCGGGCGGCGGGCTGATTCTCGGCGGCTTGTTTGTGCGGTACGCGATCTTCCCACCAAGGCCGATCGCAACTGCGACCGCCACGAAGTAGGCCGGTCGCTCCGCGACCGGAGGTTCGGGTCGCGGAGCGACCCGCCTACTTTGAGGCCACCAGCGCCACCCGCAGATCCATGACGTTGGTGTGCGTCGGGCCGGTCTTGAGCAGCCCGCCCGTCTGGTCGAAAAACGGATACGAATTGTTGATCGCCAAAAACTCGTCCGGCGAAAGCCCGGCCGTTTGCGCGGCACGCAGCACCTCGGCATCGACGACCGCGCCGGCGGCGTCCGTGGGACCGTCTTCTCCATCGGTCCCGCCCGAGAGCACGACGAGCCCTTCCGCACCGTCATGCCACAACCGCTGAAGCGCTGCGAGCGCCAGTTCCTGATTGCGTCCGCCCTTGCGCGGCTGATCGGTTTGGGCGAGCTGCACGACCGGCTCGCCGCCACTCAGCAGACACGCCGGCGGTGCGAGCGGCCGGTGCTCGTCCCGCACGCGCAGGCACAGCTCGGCCAGCTCGCGTCCGCACGCCTGAGCTTCGCCGGCATTATCGGAACCGAGTGAACGGACGGTGTACCCGCGGCGGTGGGCCTCCGCAGCGGCGGCTTCGAGCGCAACCCGGTTCGTCCCGGTGAGGTGGTTACTGACGGTCGCGGGAACGCCGCGGTCCTCGGCCTGTCCCGCGTGCGCCCGCAGGTAAGCCCAGACACTCGCCGGCACCTCCCCGCCCTGCCCGTATTTTTGCAGTACGCGCAGCGCATCGAGGGCCGTGGTGCTGTCGGCCGTCGTCGGGCCGGAGGCGATCGTCTCCAGCGGGTCGCCGATGACATCGGAGATGATGAGCGCGATCGTCCGCCCCGCGCGGCAGGCGCGTGCGAGGCCGCCGCCCTTGACGCGCGACAGATGCTTCCGGACGCAGTTCAGCTCATCGATGGTTGCCCCGGAATGCATCAACAGGCGCGTCACCGCCTGCTTATCCTCCAGCGACACCCCTTCAACCGGCGCCGGCAAGAGCGCGCTGCCGCCGCCGGACAACAGCACCACGCACACATCCCGCGGCCCCAGTTCTCCGACGAGTTCGAGGATCCGCTCGGCCCCCTCGACGCCCTCGCGCGTCGGCTCATTGACGCCCGCCGGCCGCGCCGCATGCACGTGAATCCGCTCCAGCTCGCGCACGCAGTCCGCGGGAACATTCACCCATCCGCACAGCTTCGCGTGCAGCTCGGGGCCGACGGCACGCTCGATCGCCGCGGCCATGCCTGCTCCGGCCTTCCCCGCGCCGACGACGGCCAGCCGGCCAATGTCTGCGACCGGAAGGCTCATGCCGCAGATCGTGAGCCACTCCCCTGCCCTGCCCACCGCCGCCTCGACGAGCCGCTCGGAGTCGACGGCGCGAACCCCCGCCGTCCAGATGGCTTCGGCGTCAGCGCGAAGACGAGGCGCGTTCATGGGTCAATCAAACAGGTGAGACCCGAGGACTAGTCGCTCCGGAGCGCAGAGCATCCGCAGCTCTGGAGGCTCACGGTACCATTCCGTCACCGCGACCCGCCACCCGCTCGACGTCGACGCCGGGCAAATCGGCGAGGTCGCGCGACAGCTCCGCGGCAAGCGCTTCGGGATCGCCGGCATGAGCCGACAACGCGCGGAGCAGGTCGTCCGGAAGCACGCCGTCCAGGCTTGTGACCAGCCAGCGCCCGGTGTCGTCGCGGACCAGGTTCACAGTCGGTCGAAGCGCGAAGTCGCCGGTACTAATCCACACCCGTGCCTCGGCGGTGCGGCCTGCGACGGTCAGGTCGCGAACTCGTGCGCGCAACAAAGCGGACGGTTCGGAAGGACTCGGCCGGGCCGCTGGGAGGTGTGCTTCGCACCACCGGCGGAAGCGTGGCTCCAGTCCCGCCAGCAGGCGGGCGCGGTCGCCCGAAACGAGGGCATCGAGGAAGGCTTCGACGGATTCGATGGCCCGGTGGCGGTCGAACCAGCGCTGGATGCCGAAGGCTGCCAGGGTGAAGCCGGCGACGATCAGGGCCGACGTGAGAATCCGGCGGAACACGAGCTCTTCCCCGCGCAGCTCAGATCCGGGGAGGGATTCGCCTCACGCCGGGCGCATCACGCGCTGGGCCGCAAGTGCCAGTACGCCGACAGAACTTCGTACAAATCGGCGGAGATCTGCACTTCGTCGTCGGCGAAGTCGTGGACCCAGGTGCGGCCGCGGTCGACGGCCTCTTCCAGCACGCGGGTAATATCGCACAGCCGGACGGTTACGGGCGGCTCGGCCAGCAGCGGGCCGGCGTCGTCGCCGGTGAACAGTCGCAGTCGCGGTCGCATCGGTCGTCCCTTCCCTGTGGTGCGTCCGATCTTCGGCATCGAGAGGCCGGGAATTTCCGAGTCTCCGGCCTCTTCTGTATCGGCAGGCGGGTTGTGCCGCCTTGAACGAAAATTCCCTCTTTAGCGCGCCGCGGCTCGGTCCGTTCCCCACGCATTTGGATCCGGCGACACGATAGCCCGATGACACGATAGCCCGATGCGCCAGCAAGGGATGGACCCTTGGCCGCCGGATCCCTTGCTGGCGCTTCGGGCTATGGCGGACTGTCCCTTGCTCGCGCTTCCGGCTGCGGTCGTGCGGGAGCTTGCAATTCGCGGGGTGCCGCGGCACGATCCCGGCATGGGCGCACTCGAAGGCCAAGTGGCGGTCGTCACCGGCGGCAACCAGGGCATCGGCAAAGGCATCGCACGGGCCTTTGCCGGCGAGGGGGCGCGGCTGGCTTTGTGCGCCCGCAACGCGGCGAAGCTGGACGCGACGGCGAGCGAGCTGACCTCCGCCGGGGCCGACGTGCTCACGCGGTCGCTGGATGTGACGGACGAAGCGGCTGTCGAAGCCTTCTTCGACGCGGTGCTGGAACGTTTCGGCCGTGTGGACATCCTCGTCAACAACGCCGGGGCGTTCGACGCCGGGCGGATCGATGAGCTGTCGCTGGCTGCGTGGAACAACGTCATCGGTGCTTGCCTCACGGGCGCCTTTCTGTGCTCGCGACGGGCGTTTGCGATCATGCGCGAACAAGGTGGCGGGCGGATCCTCAACATCGGCTCGATCTCCGCCCAGCGGCCGCGCGAGAACAATGCCCCTTATGCCGCCGCCAAGTTCGGCGTGTGGGGATTGACGCAGGCGACGTCCATCGACGGGCGGCCGTTCGGCATCACGGCGAGCTGCCTGCACCCGGGCAACGTGCTCGTCGAACGCCGGGACGAATCCGAGAAGCGCGAGGACGACGAGCCGATGATGAGCGTCGAAACCATTGCCCGGGCGGCGCTGGCGATGGTGACGCTGCCGGCGGACGTGAATTTCCTGGAGGCGATCGTGCTGCCGCGGGACCAGCTTTATCTGGGGCGTGGCTAGACGCGGCGCGCGCAACAGTTTAGCCGCGACTCGCCAGAGGAGCGCGGGCGCGGAACGTGGAATGCGCGAGCGCTGGACCTGGAAAGAGAGCGCTCCACTGGCGAGTCCCGGCTAAACGGCGGCC
>JAHWKJ010000393.1 GCA_019347905.1 Planctomycetota bacterium | reverse complement strand
ACTGTTCGATACGCATCCCAGCGATCGCGACCGCGTCGCCAGCGCCCGGCTGGAAGACACCGCCGGCGTTTTCGCGCTTCCGAAGAGCGACGAGGACCTGCCGGCGGCGGCGCTGTTCGCCGATTTCGACGGTCTTTCGAAGGCCGTCTCGCTGCAGTTCTACCGCGAGAACCTCGGCGACGAGTTCACTCCGAAGCTGATGCACCCGGTCGAGGATTTGATCCGCCGCCAGCAGGCCGAAGACGAAGCTCGCGAGGCGCTCGCCCGTTACTTCCAGGTCGAGATCCCGGAGTTGCGGCCGCTGCCGATTTCCGAATCGGCCGCCGAGTATCCCGACGATGCGAAGGCCATCGCCGAGCAGGTTCGCAGCGCGCGAAAGCAAATGCTCGACGAGCTGCCCGAGTACCGCAAGCTCACCAAACGCTACTCGAAAGCCGAAAACACGCTGTACGATCTGACTGCGGCTTTGGCCATCCTGCAGGCTGGCCTACGGCTGCCGAACCCGGCCGATTACGGCCTGGAGCGCGGCACGCTGAAGGAGGCCACGGCCCGCATCCGACGCACGCGCAACGCGTTGGCGACGCTGGCCGCCAGGCTGCTCGCGTTCGAGACGTTAGCGGCCGAACGGCTCTCCGCGGCGCTGCGGCTCTTACAGCATCCCAAGGTGGTCGAGCGGATCGAAACCGGCGAGCGGCTGCAAGAGGAGCTGGAGCTGCTTCTGCCCGACGCACAGTTCGTCGCCGATACCATCAGCGAGCTGCCGACCTTCCGGCTGTTGTACATCAGCGTGGTGACGCTGTTCGGCTGCGTCGAAAACAATCGCGACAACCGCGATCTGTTCGAGGCGGTGAAGTCGAAGATCGAGGCCATCCGGCGGAGGCTGATCTCGTTACGCGGCCAGTTGAAGGATCGCCTGTACCCGTTCGACCACGCCCGGGCCGACATGACCTTGCGCGAGTACGCGCTGCCGCGGATTCCGGACGAAGAGGAGCCGTTCGAGATCCTGGACGTGACCGGCGAGATGTTTTCGAAGCTGGTACAGGTGCAGGTGCGGTTCTTCGCGCGGCTGGCGTATGCGGCCGAGCAGGTCGAGAAGGCGATCGGGCTGGAGCCGCTGCCCCTTCCGGAGACCGAGGAAGAAGACGAGGACGGGCCGGAATCGTGACGGGGCCGCTGACGGAGCGCGAGCTGCGAGAACTGCTATCGCGCTATCAGGCGCTCGGGGTCGTGAGCGCTCTCGCACCTGTCGCCGGTGGTTTCAGCGGCGCGGTGGTTGTGCGCGTGACCGCTGAGGCCGGCGAATGGTGCCTGCGCGGCTGGCCGCCAGCCAGCCTCGCCCGCGAGAGGCTGCTCGGGCTGCACCGTTTGCTGTCGGTGGTTCATGGAGCGGGCGTCGAACAGGTTCCGGTACCGATCTGCGATACCGCCGGGCGTTCGCTCGTGTTCGCCGGCGACCGCTGGTGGCAGGTGGAACCGTGGATGCCCGGCCGTGCCGACTTTCACGCCGCGCCCTCCGCCGAGCGGCTCGAAAACGCCCTCGCCTGCCTGGCCGCGTTCCATCGGGCGGCGGCGAAGTTCGACCCTGTTGGCGACGAGATCGAGTGGTTCGCGTCGTCGCGCGCCGGCACGTCGCCGGCGGTCCGCGAACGGCTGGAGCGCATCACCCGCTGGCAACCGGCCGAGCTTGTCCGACTTCGCCAGGCCCTCGAATGGGAATTCGCCAGGGAGTGGCGCGAGCCGGGGCTGGAACTGGTCGAACTGTTCGAGCAGTGCCGTCCAACAGTCGAAGCGGGATTGAAGGCCGCGCTCGTGCTGCCGGTGCCGCTGCAGCCGTGTCTCCGCGACATCTGGCACGATCACGTGCTGTTTGAAGGCGAGCTTCTGACGGGGCTGATCGATTTGGGAGCGTGCCGAACGGAGTCGGTCGCCGCCGACTTGGCGCGGCTGCTCGGAAGCCTGCTGGCCGACGACGGCGACTGGACACACGCGATCACGGCATACCAGCGGCACCGGCCGATGACTGTGGAGGAACTGGGGCTGGTGCCGGTGCTGGATCAGAGCGCCGTGCTGCTGGGTGGCCTGTATTGGCTGGAGCGTCGGTTCCTCCATGATGACCGCAGCGTCGACGGTCCACGAATTCTCGACCGCCTACTGTGGTGGCTCGCCCGATCGCGACGGCTGGCTGCCAGGCTGACGTAGGCGGCGACGGCTTCGGTGAGCCAGGCGACAATGGCAGCCGATCACGATGGCAGCCGATCACGATGGCCGTTGTTCGACGATTGCCTGCGGCGTATAGTCGAGAAGACGGCTGAAACGAGTACTGCGAGTTCTCAGGAAGAATCCGCAATGACGATCGAACAACTTCGAGCGGCGTATGAGGCAAAACCGTTCCGGCCATTTGTCATGCACCTCGCCGATGGGCGCTCCATACCGGTCGAACACCGCGAATTCATAATGACGGTTCCCAGCGGCCGAACCATTATTGTCGCGCAGCCGGACGACACGGTGAACATCATCGATTTGCTGCTCGTCACCGACCTGGAACTCAAGCCGGCGCGAAACGGTCGTGGCTCGCGGTCCCGGCGAAAAGGCTAAGCCTCGGCAATATGGCAGCGATCGCTCTACGAGCGGTGCAGGGCTCGCCGAGCAATAACGGTCTAGGTCGCCCAGTCGAGGCTGCGCTCGACGGCGCGGGTCCAGCCGGCGTGCAGGCGGTCGGCCGATTCGCGATCCATCTGCGGCTGGAATTCGCGGTCGAGGGCCCAGTTGGCGGCGATGTCGGCGGGGCCGTTCCAGTAGCCGACCGCCAGTCCCGCCAGATACGCCGCCCCGAGCGCCGTCGTCTCCTGCACCACCGGCCGCTTGACGGTCTTGCCCAGCACGTCGGCCTGAAACTGCATCAGCAGGTTGTTGGCCGAAGCCCCGCCGTCGACCTGCAGTGACTCCAATTCAATGCCCGCGTCCTGCTGCATGGCCGTCAGCACGTCGCGCGTCTGGTAGGCCATTGACTCCAGCGCCGCCCGTGCCACGTGCGCCTTCGTGGTCCCGCGGGTGATTCCCGCCATCGTGCCGCGCGCGGACTGGTTCCACCAGGGCGCTCCGAGGCCCACGAAGGCCGGCACGAGGTACACGCCGCCGGTGTCGGGCACACTGCCTGCCAGTTTCTCGATCTCGGCGGCGGACGCAATGAGGCCGAGGCCGTCGCGCAGCCACTGCACCACGGCACCGGCCACGAAGATCGCTCCTTCGAGAGCGTACTGCACCTTGCCGTCCAAGCCCCAGCCAATCGTGGTCAACAGGCCGTGCCGCGACTCAACCGGCTCCGTCCCGGTGTTCATCAGCAGGAAACACCCGGTGCCGTAGGTGTTCTTGGCCGAGCCGGGCGCGAAGCAGCCCTGTCCGAAGGTCGCCGCCTGCTGGTCCCCCGCGATGCCCGCAATGGGCACCGCCGCACCAAAATGCGCGGGATCGGTTTCTGCATAGACTTCGCTCGAAGGCCGCACCTCGGGCAGCATGGCCCGCGGAATATCGAGGATGCGAAGTAGCTCGTCGTCCCAGTCCAGCGTGTGGATGTTGAACAGCAGCGTGCGGCTGGCATTGCTGTAATCGGTGATATGCAGCCGCCCACCCGTCAGCCGCCACACGAGGAACGAGTCCACCGTCCCGAACAGCACCTCCCCGGCCTGGGCGCGGCGCCGCAGTCCGTCGATCGAATCGAGCAGCAGCTTGATTTTGGTGCCGGAGAAATAGGCGTCGATCACCAGCCCCGTCTTGTCCCGAAAAACTTCTTCCAAGCCGTCGGCCTTCAGCCGCTCGCAGATGCCGGCGCTCGCGCGGCTCTGCCAGACGATGGCATTGGCCACGGGCCGGCCGGTCGCTCGGTCCCACAGCACGGTCGTCTCACGCTGGTTGGTGAGACCGACGGCGGCAACATCCGCAGGCGAGACGGAGCTTTCCTCGAGCACGCGGCGCGCGACGGCGAGCTGCGAACTCCAGATCGCCTCCGGGTCGTGCTCAACATGCCCCGGCCGCGGATAAAGCTGTTCAAATTCCTGCTGAGCGGCATGCACCGGCCGACCGTCGCGGCCGAAGAGAATGGCCCGGCTGGACGTGGTTCCCTGATCGAGGGCGAGGATCAGTTTTGGCATCGTGCCCGAGGGGGTGACGGGGTGACAAGGTGACAAGGTGACAAGGTGACGGCCGGTACGACCCGGGGGTGAATTTGATGGGATGCTGGGACGCCGCGCCAGCGTCACCTTCTCACCGTCACCCCTTCACCTTGTCACCTTGTCATGGTTCGAGGTCCGGCGTATTCATCAGCTCCTCGTGCGCGCGGATCTCGAGCACGGCCCACTTCAGTTCCCGCCGCAACACGGCATTGCGAGCCACCGCCGCATCGAACATGTCGTAGTACTTGACGATGGCCGCGGGCGTCTCGGTGCTCTGGGCGACGGCGCGGCTGAGCGCCAAGAGGCTCGGAAGGAGTTCATCGCGGCAGTGGTTGAGAAAGGCTTTCGTCGCGGCGGTCGCCTTCACCGCCTTGGCGTGCAGCCCCTGACGGTCTTCGAACCGCTCGGTCTGGCTCAGGTTGCGGACGCAAACGGCCGAGCCCTTGGCGCCGGTCCGCTCTGTGTCGACGAGCCGTCCGAATGGGCTGAACGCTTTGCGCGCCGCACCGTCGGCCGACTCGGCGGCGAGCAGCCCGTGGCGGGCCCGCTCGAATTCCGGATTGACCTCCAACGCCTTCTTGTAATGGTCGACGGCCTGGCTCGTGCTGCCCATCTCGAGGTACAGGTTGGCGAGGTTCAGATAGGCTTCGACCATCTGTGGGTCGAGGCGAATTGCCTCGCGATAGGCGTTCACCGCCATGCTCTTCTGGCCCAGGTGCTTCTGGGCAATCCCCAGGTTGTAGTAGCCTTGGGCCGATTTCTTCTCTCGCTGAATGCCGCGCCGCACTGCGTCGGCCGCCTTGGCGTATTCGCCCTGGCGATTGTAGACGGCCCCGAGATTGATCAGGGCCTTGCCGTTGCGCACGTCGAGCCGCGTGATCCGCGTGTAGGCCTCCACCGCCCCGTCGAGATCCCCATTCAGAAACTGGGCCGCAGCCAGGCCTTCCAGCGCCGCGACGCAGGTGGGCTCCTCGGCGAGCAGTTGCTCGAAGAGCGCAATCGCGTCGGCGAACTCTTTGTGGCGCACGTGGCGCCGGGCTTGTTCGAGCCGGGGATCGGTCGAATCCGCCACGTTGGTGGAAGGCAGGCTCGTCATGACACCTTACTTTAGGGAGACGGTCTTGCTGCGACGTCCCTCCTGAAACTCGACCTTGTCTTCTCGCGCCAGCCAGCCAACCGCCTGCATCACCAGATCGCGCGGGGCCGCGACGTCGCGGGCCAGCCGGCTGAGCGTGACGGGGCCCGATTCGCTCAGGTAGCGCCACACGCTGCCGGCCACCGTCCCGATACTGTCGACGCGAGCCGGATCAAGCTCAGCCTCCATGGTGCGATCCTCTGGACACTTGAGACGTGAAAGCCGCCGCCGGAGCGGCCGCGATGGCAGCCATTATAGGCGGTGCGGGCGGTCGCTCGCAAAGCCGCATCAGTCATTGCCGATGGAACGGCCGCTGCGGATGCAACTGCGAACCCTGGTGCGGCCACAGTCCGGCTGGTCGCTTTCCGACCGCAGGACAGGTCCGCATCCTGCCAGCACGCGATCGGCGGCAGGGTAGTGCGGATTTAAATCCGCACTACGGCGCTCCACCGGCCCGTCCCCACGAGGGCGAGCAGCCGCGGGCACCCGTTTTGCATCCCTCAGTTCGTCGACAGCGAATGGACTAGCCCGCACAGGAGGTGAATCATGCCGCACTCTCGCCGCAGGTCGATGCGATGCCGCAGCCGCGACCCATCTGGAAAGGCCACATCTCTTTCGGGCTGGTGACGATGCCGGTCGAGTTGTACTCGGCCGAAGCACGTACGGAATTCAACCTGCGGATGATCGACAGCCGTAACACCGCTCGGGTACAATACAACCGCGTTAACGCCGAGACAGGCGAGGAAGTCCCTTGGAGTCAGATTGTCAAGGGATACGAGTAAGAGCCCGGCCATTACGTACTGCTGAGCAACGAGGAGTTGGAGCGCGTCTCGACCGAGATTCCGCGAACGATCGAGTTCGAGGAGTTCGTGGACCGCGGGG
>JAHWKJ010000392.1 GCA_019347905.1 Planctomycetota bacterium | reverse complement strand
AGATAGCCGGGGATGATCCACAGGCTGTAGAGGACGCGGGTTTCGCCGGCGATCGGCCACGATGTCGGCACCGGGACCAGGCCGCCCGCCATGTGCGCGAGGCCCCACAGCGACAGGCCCCACAGCACGCCGCGGCTGAAACCGACGCGAACGTGCAACGCCGCCACCGCCGCGATCAGCACGAGCATGACGGCGAGGTACAGCAGAAACTCGCGGTTGCCGGTCCACACGGTGCCGGCCACCGCCAGCAGCAGGTAGGCGAGCGTGAAGAACACGACGCTGCGGGGAAAGGCTTTCCACCACGTGCTTCCGGCTGTCGTGGCTGTCATCTCGTGTTGCTCCGCTCTCAGCCCCGCCAGGGGCGCTGGAGCGTAGCCCATGGCGCGAGGCATGGGGAGGCGATTTCAAAACGGGGCGCGCTCACCGCTGAGGCGGCTCCGTTCCCGACCGGCGCGCCACGGCGATCATGTCGATCGCGATCGAGCGGCCGGGCGTGCCGACCGCCAGAACCGACGCTTTCGATGCGGCCGGCGGGCGTGCCGGATCGAACAGCTCGCGCCGCACGGCGGTCAGGCTGCCGCTCGTTTCCGCGTCCGTCACGTAATACGTGGCCTTCGCCAGATGCCGCATGTCACTGCCGGCTTCCTTCAGCACTACCGAAAGCTGACCGAAGATGTCGCGGACTTGTGTTTCGCCATCGCCGGCACGGCGCGAGACGAGGCCCGAGGTGAACACCAGCGGCCCGGATTCGACGATTGCCACGCGGCTGAAGACCGGCGAAGCCGATAAGCCCGGTGGCGTCACGTACTGGATCCGCTCGCCTTGCTTCTCTCGATCGGTCGCAGGTAGCCTCGTCGCCATCAGCTCGATCTCGACGGGCGCCGCGTCTTTCCATTCGACGAAGGCAACGGGCGGCAGCATTCCGTCGGGAAAGAATGCGGCAATTTCCCGGCGGGCGGCGTCCGCCTCGGACATCGGCTTCAGAAATGCTTTCACCTGCACGACGTCTGCCGGTTTCAGCTTCAGATGCTCCAGCGTGCGGCCGAGACCGTGCAGCGTGGCCCGCGTCGCGGCCGCCAGACCATCCGCCCGCTCCGCCTGCCCCGACACGAACACGAGCCGCGCATTCTGCGGCATCAGGGCGATGGTTTCAGCGATCGCGGCGCCCGACCGCTGTTTCAACGTTTCTGCCTCGCCGGCCGCGGCAATCGCATCGAGCGCCACACGGGCGTTCGGCTCGGGCAGCGCCGTAACGACGAATGTCGCCGCCGGCTTGAACCGCTCCGCAAACACGTCCGCCAGCGCTCGCCGGACCGCCGGCAGGTCCGCTTCCGAAGCCACATAGACGTGAAGCCGCACGATCCGATCCAGCCCGCTCCCGAACGGCTCCAGTGCATTCTCCAGCCACCCCACGACAAGCCGCGTCTGAGCGGCCGCATCCGGAGCATTTGGCTCTCGCAAGGCTGCATCTGCCATAACCAACTGCGTGGTCTGCACGAGCGCGGGACCGTCGACGACAATCGCCGCGGAGAATCCGCCGTCCGCCCCCGCACCGATCGATCGCAGAGGTTCGCCTGCCCGCAGCGGTGCGGACAGGGCAGTAAGTTGCAGCAGCAGAACTGTCAGCACGCAAGTACGCATCGCTGTTCACTCCTGATGCGGCGTCGGAATTGCCGGTTGCTTTCTCGCACGGTCAGTCGCGAGCGGTCGAGGAGAACTCGAGTTGATGCACAGCCCTCGTGCCGATCATCGTCAGTTGTCTTGCGTAGCGCGGGCTGCCTGCAAGCCATGCCGCGCAATTGCTCCCGTCAATAGGGCGTGCGTCTGGATTGTCGGTGGGAGATCCGTCAGTATCTCCGAAGCGACGCCGTTTCTGGAGGGCGGAACGAGAGGGCATCAAAGCTCCTCTGTGACCTGCACGCGATCGGCTGCCTGTTGGAACTGTGAATTGGGATCATGGCTGTGTTCCACGATGTGCTCCAGCGGCTCGGGATTGAAGAGGTCAACAGCGGCGTCTACCGCGGCGAATGGGTCGAGCAGCCGGGCGGCGGCGAACTCGTCTCGATCGACCCGTCGACCGGCGAACCCATCGCCCGCGTGCTGACGGCGTCGCGCGACGACTACGATTCATCCGTCGAGCGCGCCCAGGCGGCGTTCGAGCGCTGGCGGGTGACGCCGCCGCCGGTCCGCGGGGAATTCGTCCGCCGCATCGGCCTGGCGCTCCGCGAGCACAAGCGCGATCTCGGGCGGCTCGTGACGCTGGAGGTGGGCAAGATCGCCAGCGAAGGCGAGGGCGAAGTCCAGGAAATGATCGACATGTGCGACTTCGCCGTCGGTCTCTCGCGGCAGCTTTACGGCCTGACCATCGCCAGCGAACGGCCGCGGCACCGCATGTTCGAGCAGTGGCACCCGCTGGGGCCGGTGGGCGTGATCACCGCGTTCAATTTTCCGGTGGCCGTGTGGAGCTGGAACGCGGCGCTTGCCGCCGTCTGCGGCGATCCCTGCCTGTGGAAGCCGGCCCCGCAGGCGCCGCTGACGGCCGTCGCCGTGCAGCACATCGTCAACTGCGCTCTCGCGGGCAGCGGCTGGGAAGACTTGTTCGGCCTGTGCATCAGCGAAGGAGCCACCGTCGGCCAGTGGATGGCGGCCGATCGCCGGTTGCCGCTGGTCTCTGCGACCGGAAGCTGCGGCATGGGCCGCAGCGTGGGCGCGGCCGTCAGCGGTCGTCTCGGCCGGGCGCTGCTGGAATTGGGCGGCAACAACGGCGTGATCGTCAGCGAGACGGCCGATCTCGACCTGGCGCTGCGGGCGGTCGTGTTCGCCGCCGCGGGCACCGCCGGCCAGCGCTGCACGACACTGCGGCGTTTGATCCTGCAGCATTCCATCGCCGCAGAGTTCGTCGAGCGGCTCATCGCGGCCTACAAGAGCATCCGCATCGGCGACCCGTGGGAAGCCGGCGTGCTGATGGGCCCGCTGATCGACGAACGCTCCATCGTCGGCATGCTGCAGGCGCTCGATACCATCCGCGACCAGGACGGAGAAGTGCTCTACGGCGGCCGGCGCATCGACCGGCCCGGTTACTTCGTCGAACCGGCCATCGTTCGCGCCCGGCCCGACATGCCCATCGTCGGCTGCGAGACGTTCGCACCGATCCTCTACGTCATGGAATGCGACACACTGGAGGAAGCGATCGCCATGCACAACGCGGTGGATCAGGGCCTTTCGTCGGCGATCTTCACCGACAGCGTCCGCGAGGCCGAGCGGTTCCTCTCCCCCGAGGGCAGCGACTGCGGCATTGCCAACGTGAACATCGGCACGTCGGGCGCGGAGATCGGCGGGGCATTCGGCGGCGAAAAGGACACCGGCGGCGGACGCGAAGCCGGCTCCGACGCCTGGACAGCCTACCTGCGCCGCCAGACCTGCACAATCAACTATGGCCACGACCTGCCGCTGGCGCAGGGCGTCGAGTTTGACGTGTCCTAAAGCTGTCAGCGTTCGGCCGTCAGCTTTCAGCCAGACGCGCCGGATGCTTTCTGCCTGATCGCTGAAGGCTGATCGCTGAAAGCTGACAGCTATTCTCACACCAGCTCGCGGATCAGGTCGCGTTCCTCGACGAGGTACTGCGGGCGGCCGTTGGGGTCGGTGAGCGTCAGCGTGTCGGCGTCGATGCCCAGCGCGTGGTACAGCGTGTGGAACACGTGCTGCAAATGCACCGGGCGGTCCTGCGGAACTTCGCCGCGGCTGTTCGTCGAGCCGATCGCCTGCCCGTGACGCATCCCGCCGCCGGCGAGGAAGAAGAACGCCGCCCGCGGCCAGTGGTCGCGGCCCGCACCGCCGTTGATCCGTGGGGTGCGGCCGAACTCGCCCGACATCATGATGATCGTATCGTCCAGCCTGCCGTGGGCGTCGAGGTCTTCGATGAGCGCCGCCAGCGCGCGGCTGAGCGGCGGCAATTGCTGGCGCATGCTGCCGAAGTTGTTGCCGTGCGTGTCCCAGCCGCCCCACGAGAATGACACGCAGCGCACGCCGGCGTCGATCAGCCTGCGCGAAATGAGAAAGCGGTCGAGGTCGCGGCGTTCGTTGATGCCGTAGCGCTCGACGTTGCGGGGATCTTCGCGGCTGGTATCGAGGGCGTCG
Organism: Planctomycetota bacterium; assembly: GCA_019347905.1. Classification (GTDB taxonomy): domain Bacteria; phylum Planctomycetota; class Planctomycetia; order Planctomycetales; family Planctomycetaceae; genus JAHWKJ01. Next base: position 2,072 of record JAHWKJ010000392.1, on the reverse strand, counting down.
TACAGCTTGCCGGAGGTGATGATGCCCACGGCCCGTTCGCTGAAGCTGTCGATGGCGGACATCATGCCGGTGGCGTCGACATTCTGCCGCAGGCGGTCGAGGCCGCCGAGCAGGCTGCGGCGGTCGTCGAGCCGGCTGACGCTGACCGAGCTGTTCAGCTTGAGGTTGTTGCGGCCGACGCCGTCCGGCTGGTAGCCGTCGTGCACCTGGCCCAGGAAGCCGGGCCGCGTCCAGCCGGTGAGATCGACGTGGGTGGGGGCGGTGCCGTGGCGGGTGCTTTGTGCCGGCCCGAGCACGCGGGACATGACGGCCCCGACGCCGGGCCGTCCGCCGATGGAGCGCAGCTCGTTGTCGGACCAGCCCGATTCCGACTGCTTGGCATTGTGCTCGTCGCGCATGCCGTCGATCGAGCGGACGACGGAGAACTTCTGCCCCACGGTCGCCAATTCCGGCATCAGCTCGCAGATGTCGAGGCCGGGGGCGCTGGTGGGGATGGGCTTGAACTCGCCGGCGTACTCCTTCGGGGCCTCAGGCTTGAGGTCGAAGGTGTCCATGTGGGTGGGGCCGCCCGGCAGGTAGATGTTGATGAGCGACTTGCCGGTGGCCTGTCCGCCGCTGGCCGCCTCGGCCCGCAGCAGGTTGGGCAACGTCAGCGCGCCCAGTCCCAACGACCCGATCTTCAGAAAGCTGCGCCGTGAGAGCCCGTCGCAGAAGCGGGGGCTGTTGCCAAAGAAGGACAGCATGGATCGCGTTCCTTGTCCCTGGGGATTGGAGGCGTCCGGGAGACGGACGCGCTTCTGGCAATCGAAATTGGCCGCCCGGCCGCCCCGGTTACGCGCATTTTGCAATCCGCCTACCGATAAAGCAATCCCGATACGTTCCGCGGGGAGTTTGACGCAAAGACGGTCGAGTAGGTCGAGTCCCGCACATGCTTGCAATCCGCTTCTCCCTGCTTTCCTTTGCGGGACCTTTCCGCCTTGGCGCCTTTGCGTCGCTGTTCTGCGTCGTCGGCCATGCCCTTGTGGACCTCCAGCGGCCGACCTACGATGGAATTCGCACTGCCGCGGAGGGCCGCGGCGTTTCATGGATCGCTGAGGACGGAAGATGGCCGCGGGAAATCGCATTCTCTTGATCGAAGACGACCGCGAGATTTCCTCGACGATTGCGGGCGTGCTGACGGCGGCCGGCTATGACGTCGAGACGGCCATCAACGGCGTCGAAGGCCAGCGGCGGATCGAAAACCGCCGTCCCGACCTCGTCATCACCGATATGATGATGCCCCGCATGGGCGGCTTTCCCATCCTCGAATACATCCGCGGCCTGGAGCAGCCGCCGCAGGTGATCATGATCACCGCGAACGAGGGCGGGCGGCACAAGGCCTACGCGGAGATGCTGGGCGTGGCCGACTACCTGCGCAAGCCCTTCGCGATGGACGTGCTGCTCGAAGCGGTCGAGCGCGTGCTCGGCAGTGGCCAGGACGCAGAGAAACCCGCGGCCGGCGCCTCGAAGCTCCGGCGGTCCGCCAAAAAGAAGTGAATCGGCGTCAGTCGACTCCGAGATTGCGTTCGATATTGCGGGCCTTTTCCGACATCACCCAGCGCTTGTACCAGGGGTCGGGATCCTCTTCGCGAGGCTGGTCGGCACGGATAGGGTCGGCCACGCCTTCCCAGTTGTCGCCCAACTCTTCGGTCAAATCGCGACGGTCGTAGGGTCGCGGCGTGTAAATGCGTTTCGTCTGCCGCCAGAACTCGCGGCTGGGCTCCATGAGAACACAGCCGCCGGCGGCCGAAACGAAGATCGCCAGCAGCAGGGCCGGAACGGATCGAATCATGACGCACCTCGGTCCACGTGCGGTCGGCAGGAAGGGCGCAGCCACTGGCGGTTGTCGCCGCGCGCGACGGTGTTGGGCGAATCGGGAGATGAAGAATCGCGGAGAGAGGGAGCCGGATTTTAGAGATTCCGCGACTCGTGTCGAGATGGCTTTGCCCCGGAGGCCGTTGTTGCTGCCGCGCGCTTCCGAACCACGTCTCCCCCCCGTAGCCCCAGACCCGGTCGCCCGACAGGAGGGCCAC
>JAHWKJ010000391.1 GCA_019347905.1 Planctomycetota bacterium | reverse complement strand
CAACGCACGTGCGGATACAGCCGCGCCAATCGCGCCGGCGATACGCCCAGATGCGCCAGCAGCACCAGTGACCAGTTGCGCAACGTCTGCCGCACGACGCCTGTCCGCTGCCAGCGCCGCGCTGAAACCACGATCCGCTGATCGACCAGCACGATTCGTCCGACGCGCTTCAGCCGCTTCATCAACCACAGGTCTTCCATCAGCGGCAGCTCGGGGAATCCGCCGGCCCGCTCGAAAGCCTCGCGCCGCACAAAGATGCCCTGATCCCCGTAGGCCCACTGGAGCGCCCGCACCCGCAGCGCGTTGCCGCGCTCCAGCAATCGGTAGCGCACGCCGGCGGCGTCGATCCGCTGGCGAAAGCAGCCGGCAACAACGCGCGAATCTGCGAGAACTCGCTCGATCGCCTCCAGCGCTCCCGGCTGAAGCCGGCAGTCGGCATGCAGAAACGCGAGCACATCGCCCGCGGCCGCCGCCGCCCCCGCATTCTGCTGTACAGCGCGGCCGCGCTGGCAGACGAGCACACGGTCAGCCTGCCGCGCGAGGTCCGACGTTCCGTCGTCGCTGCCGCCGTCCGCCACGACGACTTCACACGCGCCAAGACGGCGGGCCGCTTCGACAGCGCCGGCGATTACCGCGGCTTCGTTGAGTGTCGGGATGACGATCGAGACGCGATGCCGGCTGTCACTCAAGCCCTGGATCCTCAGGGAACGGTCTATGGGTGCCACGGGATGCTCGCCATCCCGTGCGAGAGCTGTAACGTTTGCGAAAGCTCCTTGAAATACTGCTCGCGTGAGAGCCAGCCGACACTGGCGGGCGAGCTGCCAGTGCCACCCAACCCGTCACTCAACCGTCGATGGGCGGATGGTGCCGGGCAACCAGTGCATCGTAGGCGACCCCGCCGACCAGGCCGCCGACGAACGGCCCGATGATCGGCACCCACGACCAGTAGTCGTTGACGGTAAACACCTCCGCGCCCCAGCCGCCGACGAACGTGAACAGCCGCGGGCCGAGATCGCGGGCCGGGTTGATCGCGTAGCCGGCGTTGTAGCCGAAGGCCATGCCGATCGCGGCCACGATCAGTCCCACGGCGATGGGGGCCATGCCCGGCTCCGGGGCGGAGTTCCGCCGGTCGGCGACGGCAAACACCAGCGCCAGTAAAAGGGCCGTGCCCACGACCTGATCGATCAGCCCGCCGGGAAACGTGCTCAAGACGCTTTCCGGCCGGAACTGCTTTGGATACGTGGCCCAGATGCCGGCCGTGCCCTCGGGGCCGGCAATCTGCCGCACGCCGCCGTCGAAGGCGTCGAGCGCCTCGTGGTACACGAGAAACACCAGCGCCGAGGCCGCAAACGCCCCGGCGACCTGCGCCAGCATGTACGGCACGACCTTCCGCCAGGGAAACCCGCGGCAGACAGCCAGCGTGAGCGTGACGGCGGGGTTGATGTGCGCCCCCGAGACGCCCGCGCAGGCGTAGATCCCCAGCATCACGGCCAGGCCCCAGCCGATGTTGATCGACAGCCACTCGCCGGCCGTTCCGCCGGCGAGCGTGACCTGCGCGTTGACGCCGACGCCGAAGACGATCAGCACGAACGTGCCGAAGAACTCCGCCGCCGCCTCGCGCGCGGTTCCCTTGAGCATGAGCGTCTCCCCGGGGACGGGGTCAGACCCCTTTGCGGGCCACCCGCTTTCCACGATCTCAATCACTCGTCCGCAAAGGGGTCTGACCCCTCTGCGTGCGCGAATTATGCCCCGCGCGCACCCGATTCGCCAGCATCCCGAAGCCCACGGCTTGCAAGCCGTGGGCTTGGGCGCGCAACCGTGCCCGGTTGGTTGAAAGGCGTCATCCGAGCGCATTCCTGTCTGCCTCCGGGCGCTGACGCTTCCGGCTCGAGTTCCACGTTCGACCCGCCACCCATGTTCAGCTACCTCCGCGAGAAGCTCCACACCGCCCGGCTTCGCGCCCGCTACGAGCGGATCGTCCACGAGCGCGTGCTCGCACTCGCCGAAGCCACCTCACCACAGCCTGTGAGCGAAGATCCCGGCCGCTGGACGCTCCTGGGCGATGCGAAGTCGCCGCTCGACCATGCCGAACGGCTCGATGCGCGGCGCAAAGCCCGGCGGCTGGTCGTGGAGAACCCGCACGCGCGCAACCTGTTGCGGCTGCTGGAGGTGTATGTCGTCGGCCCCGGGTTGGCGCTGAGCCACGCGCCGATCCAAAGCGGTACCGCCTCCGAGAGAATGCCCGCCGCCGCCGATGCCTTGTGGCGCGAGTTTCTCGACGCCAACCGCGGACATTTCTCGTATCGCGAGTTCGCCCGCCGCACGTGGCGCGACGGCGAGTGCTTCGTGCGGCTGTTCGCCGGCAACGGCGGCTCGCCGCAGGTCCGGTTTCTCGATCCGGAAACGATCGCCGCGACGCCCCGGCACCCGGACAGCGAGGGCATCCTCACGGAACCGCACGACGTTGAGACGCCGACCGACTATCTGCGGGTCGACCCGGCTTCCGGCGAATTGCTGGAGGCGATTCCCGCGGCCGAACTCATCCACGCGAAGATCGGCGTCGATTCCAACGAGAAACGCGGCGTCACCGTCTTCGCACCAATCGTCGATGCACTCGACCGCTTCGACACCTGGCTCGACACGGAACTTCAGGCCCGGCGGCTGCAGGCGTCCATTGTGCTGTGGCGCAAGGTGCAGGGATCGCCCTCGCGGGTCGCCGCCGCGGCCGACGCGGCGAAGTTCGTCAGCGTCTCCGATTCCTACGGCACCGTCCGCCGCGAGCGCTTCCGCGGCGGCACAATTCTCACCACCTCGCACGGCACCGAGCTGGAGTTCCTGCAACCCGACACCAATTTCGGCGACGCGGTCCCGCTGGGCCGGATGCTGCTGTTGTGCACGGCCGCCGGCGCGGGCCTGCCGGAGTTCATGCTCACGTCTGACGCTTCGAACGCCAACTACGCCTCGACAATGGTGGCGGAAGGTCCGGCCGTGAAGCTGTTCCAGGCGGAGCAGCAGTTCTTCGCCGGCGAACTGGCGCGGTTGTGGCGGAAGGTCATGGCCGCGGCGGTCGCGGCCGGCAACCTGCCGTCCGACTTCTTTGCCCGCGTGCGACCGGAGTGGACCTTCCCGCAGCTCGTCACCCGCGACCGTCCGCGCGAGCGCCGCGAGGACGTGCGGCTGATCGCCGCCGGCGTCCTCAGCCGGTCCGAAGTCGCCCGCCGCGACGGAGTCGATCCGGAAGTGATGCGGGAGGAAAGGCGGCGGGAGGGAAATGACGAATGCCGAAATCAAATCCGAATGACGAAGGAAGCCCGAATGACGAATGACGAAACTGCAGATTCGTACGTCTCGTCGCGGTTCGCACATCCTCAGGCATGAATGCTCGGTCGCCTTCTTGATTCGGATTTCGTCATTTGGGCTTCGTCATTCTTTCGTCATTCGGGCTTCGACATTCGTCATTTTCAAACATGAACCTCTCCGTCTCCCACGAATTCCTCCCCCACAAGCCATCGTGCCGGGCTTCGGTTGTCATGGATCGGTTCGGCATCGACTTCGGCGCCGGGCGGCACACGATCGCTGAGAACCTGGAGCTGCCGATTGAATCCGGCGATGTCGTCTGCTTCACCGGCCCCTCCGGGTCCGGCAAGTCGAGCCTGCTGCGGGCCGCCGCGGACGAACTCGCGAAGCAACACGGGGCCACAGCCGTGCTGGACATCGAACGGCTGGAACTCGGCGACCGCATCCTGATTGAGGCCCTGGAAGTGCCGGTAGACGAAGCCATGCAGCTCCTGTCGGCCTGCGGTCTCGGCGAAGCGCGGCTGATGCTCCGCACGCCGGCCGAATTGAGCGACGGACAGCGGTACCGCTTCCGGCTCGCCCTCGGGCTGTCCCACAAGCCGCGATGGCTGGTGGCCGATGAATTCACAGCCACGCTCGACCGCACGCTGGCCCGCGTGGTGGCATACAACGTGCGGCGGACGGCCGATCGCACGGGAACGGGCTTCCTGCTGGCGACGACGCACGAAGACGTGCTGGAAGATCTCTCGCCGTCGCTGCACGTTCGGTGCGGTCTCGACGGCCGCATCACCGTAGAGCAAGCAGCCTGCTTGCTCGCCGATCGCAGCGGCGACACTGATGCTTCTCAACCCCACAAGCGGGACGCTTGTGCTACGGGGAGCGCCAAAAAAAAAGCGCTCAGCCTCGCGCGGCGGATGTTCCTCACCACCGGATCTAAGCGCGACTGGCCGCACTTTTCTCGGTGGCATTACCGCGGACACCATCTGGGCGCCGTACGATTCGTGACGCTGCTGTGGCTTTGCCATCCTCCATCCTCGATCCTCCATCCTCAATCACCCACGCCGGAGGACGAGCAACAACCCACCGCGATCCGACCCGATCCACAACCGGCCCGCGCCATCGGCATTTGCGTCTTCACCGCGCCGCCGCTCTCGCTGCGGCAGCGCAACCGGTTCTTCGGGCTGAGCGGGCGGTGGTCGTCGGCGGGAATTGCGGCGCTCAACCGGCAACTGGTGATGCTCTCGCGGGTCGTGCTCGATCCCACGTTCCGCGGGGCGGGGATTGCGGCGGACTTCATTCGCGCGAGCTGCCGCGCCTGCCCGTGGCCGTGGATCGAGACGCAGGCGGAGATGGGCCGGCTCAGCCCGTTCTTCGAGAAAGCCGGCTTCGTCCGCGTGGGAGCGGCGCCGGGTCAAAGACGCTCGCGAACAGCACATTCCGCGATCTACGGCACACGGAGGGGGCCGCGTGGCACGAAAGCGCTCCTCACAGAAGCGACGCACCGCAAAAGCCGCTACGCCCGGCCGGTCTACTACGTCTTCGACAACCGCGCGGAGGGTCGAGGGACAAGGGATGAGGGACCAGGGCCAGAAGATGGCGGGTGATGAATGTATTGCGGCGGCGGACACTCAGGCGGGGGATCTCTCCGCCGAAAGTCGGGAGGCGTTGTTCGAGTTGCTTGTTCGTGGCGTTCCGCTGGCGATGGCCTGTCAGAAGCTGGGCCTGTCGCTGGAGAGCATCGCGGCGGCCGCGACGGTGGATCCTCTGTTCCGCGGCAAGCTCCAACTCGTGCAGGAGATGCTCAGCCGTAATGTGGCCGCGGCTTTGTACAAGTCCTCGCTGGAAGGCAAGGTGCCGGCGCAGGTGGCTTATCTGAAGGCCGTGCCTCCGCCGGAATGGCTGGCCGCGGCCGGCAGCACCGCCGGCCCGGCCACTTGGGACGACACGCTGGGCGACTTGAACGATGACGAATTCCAGGAACTGGCGCGAGCGATGGGCGCCGATCTGTCGCTTGAAAATGAGGGCGGAGTGGATCCGCCGCAAGAGTCGCACGTCGCCTGAATTCTTCCGGCGGCATCTGGTCCTGCCGGGAAGTGCGGGCGAAACGGCGAAGGATGGCTTGCCCCAGGCGCCGCGGCTCGTGCGGTTTGCCGACGTTGTGCAGCGGTGGCAACTCGAGGACTTCCGGGCGCTCGATCCGGCGTGGCGGCATCTGGCGGGTTGCGGCCCGCCGGCGGCGGTGCGGCGAGCGTGGATCGAGCGGCCGCGCGGGCATTCCAAGACATTCGACACAGCCGTGTCGCTGGCGTGGATCGTCTTGTTCGCGCGGCGCCCGTTGCGAGGACTGGCGGCCGCGGCCGACCGCGATCAGGCGGGATTGATTCACGATGCGCTTCTGCGGCTGGTCGACGCTAACCAGCAATTGTGCGGCCGACTGGAACTGCAGCGGCATCGCGTGCAGAACCGCGAAACCGGCACGAGGCTCGACGTCATTTCATCCGACGTCGCCAGCTCGTACGGGGCGCTGCCCGACTTTGTCATCTGCGACGAGCTGTGCCACTGGCCGCGGGCGGAGTTCTGGGAATCGCTGTTCTCGTCGTCGGCCAAGCGGCCCGAATGCGTGCTGGTCGTGTTGACGAACGCCGGCATCGGCCGCGGCTGGCAGTGGAGCGTGCGGGAGGCGGCCCGTGAAAGCCCCGGCTGGCACTTCTCCTCGCTGACCGGCCCGCAGGCCCCGTGGCTGGCGGCCGACTTCCTCCAAGAGCAGCGGCGGCTGTTGCCCGAGCCGGTGTACCTGCGGCTGTGGGAGAACCGCTGGCAGCACTCCGACGGCGCGTTCGTCACACTGGCCGAGGCCGAAGCCTGCCGCGACGCCTCCCTCCGCCGCCGCACGCACGGCGAGCCGGGCGTCTCGTACATCGCGGCGATCGACTACGCCGAGAAGCACG
>JAHWKJ010000390.1 GCA_019347905.1 Planctomycetota bacterium | reverse complement strand
CGCTTTCAGGTTCGGGTAGCGGCTGAGGAAGTGGTGCGTCCAGCGGGCGCGAATGGGAAGAAGCTCCAGGGTGACCTGGAGACACTGCGAGGAGAAATTGCCGCCGCCGAACGTAAGCAACAGGCCGTCGAGAACGACCCGCAGCTCCGGGCGATGGCCGAAGCCCATTCGCACATCGCCGCCGCCGCCCGCGAAGAGACCGCCCGGTTGCACGCCGGCGACCTGGAGAACCAGCGGCTGTGGGAAGAGTTTCTGCCGGTGTGCCTCGATGCGCTGGAGAAGGTCTACCAGCGGCTGGGCATCGAATTCGACCTGACGCTCGGCGAGAGCTATTACCACCCGCTCCTGAACGGCGTGGTGGACGATCTCGCGAGCCGCGGGCTGGCGCGAGAAAGCGCGGGGGCGATGTGCGTCTTTCACGAAGGCCACGAGGCCCCGTTCATCATCCGCAAAAGCGATGGGGCCTTCACATACGCGACGACCGATCTGGCGACGATCCGCTATCGCATCGACGATCTCAAGGCCGACGCGATCGTGTACGTCGTCGACGCGCGGCAGAGCGAGCACTTCCAGCTCTTGTTCGCGACGGCGCGGAAGTGGGGCTACGAGCAGACCGAGCTGCGGCACGTCAGCTTCGGCACGGTGCTGGGCGACGACCGCCGGCCCTTCAAGACGCGCGTCGGCGACACCATCGGACTGGAAAGCCTGCTGAATGAAGCCGTCGCTCGCGCCCGCACGATCGTCGACGAGAACGACGACGCTAAGCGCGACGCGGCCGGCAATTCCGCACCGGAGTTGGACGAGACCGAACGAGCACGCGTCGCCGAGGTCGTCGGCATCGGCGGCATCAAGTACGCGGACCTTCGGCACAACCGCGAGAGCGACTACGTCTTCAGTTGGGACAAGATGCTCGCCAAGACCGGCGACACGGCCACGTACATCCAATACTCCTTCGCCCGCGCCTGCGGCATCCTGCGCAAGGGCGAGGTGGACCGAAGCGCCCTGCGGCAGCGAGGTCAAGCCATCCGGCTGGAGATGCCCTCGGAGCGGTCGCTCGCACTCCTGTTGTGCCGGTTCGTCGAAGCCGTGGAAGATGTCGTCGTCGACTGGCGTCCGAACGTGCTGGCGCAGTACCTGTTCGAAACGGCCAACCAGTTCAACCTGTTTTACGACCACTGCCCGACGCCCATCATCCGCGAGCCGGACGAGGCCTTGCGCACCAGCCGCTACCGGCTGTGCGACCTCACGGCCCGCGTACTCCAGCGCGGTCTGGGCCTGTTGGGCATCGAAACGGCCGAACGAATGTGATGGGAAGAAATCCCGAATGACGAAAGAATGACGAAGCCCGAATGACGAAGGAATGAGTCGAGAGTCGAGGCTCGAGAGCCAGACGCAAGCGGACCATCATTCTGCTGGCTCTCGACTCTTGACCCTCAGCCCTCGACCCTCTTCGTCATTCGTCATTTGCGCCTCGAGGTTTTCCAGGCGACGGCAAATGTACTCAATCGAACCCCGTCGCTCCAGAAACGCGGCGAAGTGGCCATAGCCGGTCGTGTCGATCAGCCCCGACACGATCGGCTGGAAGAAGTGCAGCACCTGCGCGGCGACGAAATTCAGCGGGTGCGTCATGTGCAGAAAGGTCAGCGCCGGCGTCGCCATCCGCCGGCGAATGACCGCTTCGCAGACGCGGTCCACGGCCGCACTTTCTTCGGCGGTCGGCTCGGGCACGCCTGGCTGTTCCACCGCGAAGGCGTGGGCGAGTGCTCCTTTCAATGTTCGCCAGCGCACGGGCGGCCCTCCAACACCTCTGTGTGAACGGCCGCGGCCGCTGCGTCGCGGCAGAGGCTGAGCCGGCTGCGAATGGCCTCGACGACAGGCCGGTGGTCGCGCGGGAACAGCACGTGCATCGCCGTGAACAGATCCAGCAGCGAAGCCCGGCTGCGCGTCGACAACAGCCCGGCCCGGCGGCCGAAATCGAACCGCCGGATGTCACTCCAATTCAGCCGGCGAAGTGTCGGGCCGTGCCGCAGTTCGATGCCCTCGCCGTCCAGACGGTATTCGCTCGGGAAGAAGAACGAATGCAGCGCCGCCAGGAGGGCCACCGCTGCAAAAACGGCCCACCAGGCGCTGTCCATCCACTCGGCCGCCAGCCACGCAAACGCCGCGATGACGGCGATGACCGCGAGCGCCGCAGCGGGACGTTCCCGCGCCGGATGCGCGCGCCACACACGCGGCGTGTGCTCGCGATCGCTTGTTGGGGGATCTTCAACTGCCACGTGCATGCCCGGCATCGTACAATCGACGGTCGTCACTGGCCACACGAGAGGTCCGAAATGCGCTGCTTCCCGTCCATTCTGGTTCGCCGCCGATCCGCGTCGCTTGTGCTGCTGGTGCTGAGTGTGTGGCGGCCGCCGGCGCCTGCCGCCGCCGCCGACCTGAAGGATCGCCTCGAACCGCTGATTGAGAGGCACCGCGGCAAAGTCGCCGTCGCCGTCAGGCATCTCGGCAGCGGGGAGAGCTACACGCACCGCGGCGACGAGCCGATGCCGACGGCCAGTCTCATCAAGGTGGCCGTGATGATCGAGGCGTATCGCCGGTCCGAAACGGGCGAGCTGGACCTCAATCGCACCGTCACCTTGCGCGACGAAGACAAGGTCCAGGGATCGGGCATCCTCACGCCGCACTTTTCGGCCGGGACGACGCTGAGTGTGCGCGATCTGGTGCGGCTGATGATCGCCTGGTCCGACAACACGGCTACCAATCTTGTACTGGACCAGGTGGGACTGGAGGCGGTCAATGACGGCATGCAGTCGCTGGACTGTCCCAACACGCGCATCCATGCGAAGGTCTTCCGCGGCGAGACGTCGATCGACCCGGAGCGCAGCAAGCGGTTCGGGCTGGGCAGTACCACCGCCGGAGAAATGCTGAGTCTCCTGGAGCGACTGCACGGCGGCGAGATTGTTTCCAAGGCGGCTTCCGCGGCGATGCTGGAGCACCTGGCGGCGTGCCAGGACCGCGCGAAGCTGCCGCGCGACCTGCCCGCTGGAACGAAAGTCGCGCACAAGACGGGCAGTGTCTCGGCCGTGCGAACGGACGCGGGTATCGTCAATTCGCCGTCCGGGCCGATCGCGATCTGCGTGCTGACGGCCGAGAACGAGGACCGCCGCTGGACCGACGAGAATGCCGCCGAAAAGCTGTGCGGCGCGATCGGACGCTCCGTCTACCGACACTTCAACACGATCGCAGTCCCCGCCGGCGATTTCAAGGAGACGCTCGCCGTCGGCGATTCCGGCCGGCTGGTCGAAGACCTGCAGCGGACGCTCAATGCCCGGCTCCAGCCGTCGCCGGAGCTCAGCATCGACGGCGAGTTCGGCCCGGCGACGCGGGCGGCGGTCGTGCGCTTCCAGGAATCGCAGGAGCTGGCCACAAGCGGAAGCGTCGGCCCCGAGACCTGGAGCAAGCTTGGCCCGCTCGTCACGAGCGATCCGCCCGTTCCCGATGCCGAAGCGGCCAATACTCAAGATTTTTCGACTGAGCCGCCCGACGCACTCACCGGCCCTCCGTTCGTGACCTGCGAGGCATGGGCGATCCTCGACGGCCGCGGCGGCGAGTTCCTGTGGGGCGCGAACGAAACGCGGCCGCTGGACATGGCCAGCACGACCAAGATCATGACGGCCTGGCTCGTGCTGGAACTGGCCCGCAGGCAGCCGGAAGTTCTGGATGAACGGCTCACGTTCTCGCAGCGGGCCGATGACACGCCCGGCTCGACGGCGGGTCTTCGTGCCGGCGAGAGCGTGCCGGTGCGCGAGGTGCTGTATGGCCTGCTGCTGCCTTCCGGAAACGACGCGGCCGTGGCGCTGGCCGAGCATTTCGGCGATCGCGTCCACGTCGGCGACACCGCCGGCGCGTCCGGAATTGGAACGGAAGACGCCGTCGAAGCGCCGCGTCCGAACGGCCGCCAAAATCCTTTACCGCCACTCGATGAGCGCGACCGCTTCGTCGCCGCCATGAATCGCGCGGCAGGGCGGCTCGGCCTGCACGAGACTCGGTTTGCAAACCCGCACGGCCTGACGGCGAAGGAGCATCGCGCCAGCGCCCGCGACCTCGCGCGCCTGGCCTGGACGGCGATGCAGAATCCGCTCTTCTGCCAGTACGTCGGCACCCGGCAGCGGGGCGCCGCCGTCACCGGTCCGACCGGCTACCGCCGCAACGTGCTGTGGAAAAACACGAACAATCTGCTGCCGGTCGAGGGCTACGAAGGCGTGAAAACCGGCACGACCGGAGCGGCCGGCGCGTGTCTGGTCTCCTGCGGAGTGCGCGACAACGAGCGGCTGATCGTCGTCGTCCTCGGCTCGTCGTCGTCAGAGGCACGTTACGTCGACAGCCGCAACCTGTATCGCTGGGCCTGGCTGCAGCGCACAACCGGTGCCACTGACGCCGATTAGCAAGGACATCCGCAACCGGACGCTAGCGCGTGCCGGCTGATGGGCAGGACGATTACGACCCTCCGCTGAGCTCGACCAGCAGCCGCTCCAGGACCACGCGCTCCGGCAGCCGGCCCTCGCCTTTCAGGCGGGCGTCGGCTTCGGTCAGCCGGTCGTAGATGCGCTCGGCGCGGGGCCGGCCGATCCGCCGCAGGTAGCGATTGGTCGCGTCGATGCGGTTGCCCCACACGCCGGCATCGCGGAGGGCGGCGGGGAGCGAGCCGGTCTGCCGCGCCCGCTCGGTCGCCTCGGCCAACTGGCGGAACTTGAATACCATTCCGCCGAGCACCATGTGCGGCGACTCTCCGGCGGAAAGCAGCCGGTCGAGATGCGCAAGCGCCTGCGGCAAGCGCGCGTCGAGCAGTTCGTCGATCATGGCCCACGTCGTTTCGGCCCGCCAGCCGCCGACCAGCGTGCGCACGTCGTCGATGCCGATCTCCCGCCGCTCGCCTGCATAGCTGGCCAGCTTCGCGAGCTCCTGATCGAGCAGGGCCAGCGTCGTGCCGGCCAGCTCGACAAGCAGCGCGGCGGCCTCGCGCTGCAGCTTGCAGCCATACGTGTCGCGGGCCTCGCCACAGAGCCAGTTGGTGAGCGCGACGCCTTTCAGCTCCGAGCACTCGACATCCAACCCGCTTTTAGCAACGGCCTTGGCAAGCCGCGTGGTCTTCGGCCATTTGCGGAGGGTCAGGAGCAGCGTCGAGCGTTTCGCCGGCTTCTCGATGTACTTCTCCAGGGCGGCCCGATGGGCCGTGACGAAATCGTCTGCGTCTTCGATCGCCACGAGGCGCTTGCCGCCCCACATCGAGATCGTCGCCAGCTCGTCCAGCACTGTCGCCAGATCGACCTCCTTGCCGGCAAACCGCGCAAGTCCCAGCTCGTCGACTTCCCCGCCCAGCAGGCGGGCGGCGACGGCACGGAAGGCAGCCTGCTGCAAGTGCCGCTCGCTGCCGTGCAGCACCGTCATCGGCCAGGGATCGTGCTTGTCCGGCGCTTTGAGGAACTGAGTGGCGTGCAAGGGCAATCCCTTCTTGACCGGCCAGCGGCCTGTGCCATAGAACCCGGCCGCGCCGGGAACGGTTGAACTTCGTCATTCGTCATTTCGCGACCCGCTGTCAACCATCCACAGCCCCGCCCATTATGAACCAGAAACTCTACATCTGTCCCGGCGAGAGCCGGCCGATTTCGCGCAGCGTGCACCTGGCTCGGCTGGCGGCATTCTATCCCAAGTGCCGCGACTGCGCCCTGCGCGGCGAGACCGGGCAGCTTCCGCCGCGGATCATCGAGTGGCGTCGCACCGCAGAAGGCCGTGTCGAGCCGCCCTCGCGGGCGAGCGACGATGGAATCCGCGGCGTCTATCTCAACGAAATCGACCGCCGCCGCACCGAGCAGATCGCTGCGAGACTCGCCGCCGCGCTGTGGGAGCGGCAGCCGCCGGTGTCCGGCGACTCCCGACCGCAGCCGTCGGTGGTCGTCGGTTACGACGAGCGGCCGTGCTCGCCGGATCTGGTGACGGGTGTCGTGCGATCCTTGCGTCGGCACGGCTGTCGCGTCATCGACATCGGGCTGACGACGAAGCCGGCCTTCTGGTTCGCCGCCGATCATCTGGAGGCCACCGCGGGTCTGTTTGTCACAGGATCGGGTTGCGAACCATCGTGGACCGGACTCGATGTGGTGGGTCAGGGGGGCGCACCCCTTTCATGCGATGCGACGGACGAACTGCGTCTCGACGTGTTGGATGAGGCCGGGAACGTTCCATCTCCCGTTCGGCCGACCCGGC
>JAHWKJ010000023.1 GCA_019347905.1 Planctomycetota bacterium | reverse complement strand
GAAATCTATCGTGAGGCTACGAAAGTGCTCGCGAATGATAGGTGAATGAACTCACCTACGCCACAAGGGCGTCAAAGGGACGCAGCTCTTTCTTCCTTCTGAAATGAGCTGCGTCCCCTTTGGATTTCCCCTGCGCAGAGAACGGCTCTTCGGTGAAACCGGGACGCTTCGCTGATCGACACGTCGCCCAGGTCGATGAGGTCGCGAAGACAGGAGAGATCGTCGGCCGCGTCGGTGTTGCCGCAGGTGAACACGTCCAGCGCGGGATTGTGCCAACCGACCCATTCGACCTTCGACACCTCAGTTCACCCCTGTCGCCACGGGCGCTTCCTGCACCACGGTGCGTGTCTCGGAGAGGCCGGTGGGGTCGCGCTGGTAGCCCAGCACGTCGTGCAGTGTGGTGAACTTGTTCACGCCGGTCGAGAATTCGATCTCGCGGCCCGTGTACTGGCAGGGGTGCTGGTAGCCGCAGGCGAAGCACAGCGCGAGCAGCTCCTTGCGGAAGCTCTTAATGTAGCGGGCGGTGCGCTGGGACTTGTCCTCGATGTTCAGCCCGGCCTGCAGCCAGCGGTTCTGCGTGGCGACGCCCGTGGGGCAGTGGCCGGTGTGGCACTTGAGCGCCTGGATGCAGCCGACGGCCATCATCGCCTCGCGGGCAACGGCGACGATGTCGCAGCCCATCGCAAAAGCCACGATGGCGCGGTCGGGAAAGCCCAGCTTCGCGCTGCCGATCCACACGATGTCCTGCGACAGGCCCTCCGCCTGAAAGATGGGATACACTCGCGAAAAGCCGATCTTGAACGGCAGCGAGACGTGGTCGGCAAACGTCAGCGGCGCCGCCCCCGTGCCGCCCTCGGCCCCGTCGACGGCGATGAAGTCCGGCCCCTGGCCGCGCTCGCGCATGCGGCGTGCGAGCTGTTCCCAGAAGCCGATGGCACCGATGGCACTCTTGATACCGACAGGAATGCCGGTGCGCTCGGCGATGCGCTCGACGAAATCGATCAGCCCGTCGACCGTCTTGAACTCGGTATGGGCGTTCGGGCTGATGCAGTCCTGCCCGACAGGGATGCCGCGGATGGCGGCGATCTCGGGCGTGACCTTCGCGCCGGGCAGGATGCCGCCCTTGCCGGGCTTGGCTCCCTGCGAGAGCTTGATCTCGATGCAGCGGATGTGGGGTTCTTCTTCGACCTTGGCGGCGAGCACGTCGAGGTTGAAGCCGTTATGGTCGCGGGCGCCGAAGTAGCCGGTACCGATCTGCCACATCACGTCGGCCCCGTGGCGGTGATACGGGCTGACGCCGCCCTCGCCGGTGTTGTGGTAGCACTTGGCCTCGCGGGCGCCGATGTTGAGCGCGGCGATGGCCCGCGCCCCCAGTGAGCCGAACGACATGCCCGAGATATTGATCACCGACAGCGGATGATACGGCCGCGCGCGATCGTGACTGGCGCCCATCACCTTCAAGCAGGGAATAGCCGTCTTGTCGCCCTCAGGGTAGACGGCTTCGAACTCGGGGAATGGAAAAGCCGCGTGCTTGATGATGGGGTAGCCGACGCCGTAAAGCTGCTCGGTGGTGCCGAAGCCGAAGGTGCTGTTCTCGCCCTTGGCCGAGGCGTAGATCCAGCTTCGCTCGTCGCGGTTGAAGGGCATTTCTTCCTTGTCGTTCGCGACCCAGTACTGGCGAAGTTCCGGCCCGATCGTCTCCAGCCAGTACCGCAGGTGCCCCACGATGGGGAAGTTGTGCAGAATCTGGTGCTTCTTCTGGATGAAGACGTCGTAGATGAAGACGCACACGAGGAATGCGAGAAAGCCCAGCAGGAGATAGAGGCTCCAGTGCATGGCGGCGTCTCCGGGAGGGTCGAGAGTCGAGGGTCGAGAGTCGAGGGCCGGAAGAGTCGAGGATGGAGGATGGAGGCGGCCGCTGTCTGGCCCTTGACCCTCGTCCCTTGACCCTCGTCCCTCCATCAGCCCCCTTCCGCCAGGGCAACGATTTCGAGCCGGTCGCCGTTGGAGAGCGGGACGGCGGCGACGTCCGCACGCGGCAGCATCTCGTCGTTGTGCATCAGCAACAGGTAAGGATGAACGTGTCCGTTTCGGTCCAGCACACGCGACTTCAGCTTGGGGAACCGTTCCCAGAGGGCATCCAAGACTTCTCCCACGGTCGAACCCTCCAACGGCACGTCCGTCACGTCGTCGCTCAGCCGCGAAAGTGCGTGTGGAATCTCAAGGATGACCTTTCGGCATTCGGGCTTCGTCATTCTTTCGTCATTCGGGTTTCGACATTCGTCATTCCCATCACACAAGCCCTTCCTCGGCCAGCATCTCTTCAAGGCGCGCCGTCACCCGCTCTTTCAACTCGGCAAAGAATTCGGGCGTGTTGAAGTATGGGAGCTGGATCTTCGGATACTCTTTGTGGGCTTCGGAAGGCATCACGTAGTCTTCGTCGGTAAAGCCCTGGCGGCGCTCCAGGCGGTAGCCGCGCAGAAACGTGCGGCGGATCGTCCGCTTCAAGACGTCGACGCTGCACTCCAGGCCAGTCAGGCCCTCGACGGCCTCGGCCATCATTTCGTCCGGCAGGCCGCAGAACTTGCACGCGCCCAGAAAGTCGTCCCGCAGAATGCTCAAGCCCCGGTTGGTGATCGCATGGACCCAGTAGTCCATGTCGGTCTCGCGCTCGTACAACACGAGCAGGTAGGTGCGCATCGACATGTGTCCGCCGGCCAGCGCCCACGGATAGCCGGGATTTGTCTGCGGCAGGTACGCCGGATATTCCATGCCCTTCGACTGCATCGCGTAGCCCGGCTCGCCAAGCTGCTGCGAGAGCCGCAGCGTCCCCTGGCCGAGTTCCGGAAGCTGCCCCGTGCCGATCTTTTCGATGGCGTCGTGCGCTGCTTCATAATCGCCGTAGCTGAGGCCGCCGGCGATTGTGGCCTCGGGGTGCCGGCGGTTGTACTCCATCGCGTACGAGAGCGTCGTGCCCAGCGAGATCGAATCCATCCCCAGCTCGTCGCCCAGCTCGACCAGCACACAGGCCCGGTCGACGTCGAAGATGCCGATGTTCGAGGCCAGCAAGTTCAATGGCTCGAAGTCGAGTTTGGCGCGGAATGCGCCGGGCTTGCCGTTCTCGCCTTTGTCGTAGACGTTCTTGTGGCAACTGATGCCGCAGCGAAAGCACGATTCGTCCTTCACCACATACGGGCCGGTCTCGACGTTGTCGCGATACAACGGCAGCGAGACGCGCGTGCCGGTGGGATTGAAGTTCATCTCCGGCAGGGCGTGGACGGGGTTCAGGGCCTCGTAGTTGGCCCAGGTGCCGCCGCCGCCGTTCGCTTTGCGTTTGTCGCGGAAGCGGGCGCTGCCTTTCCCGCGGGCGACTTCGGTGTTGAGCTTCTTCAGAACCGGCGGGGCCTTGGGGCCGGGGCGGTCAACGGTGTCGGCGACGATGGCGATCAGGTTCTTCGAGCCCATCACGCCGCCCATGCCGCCGCGGCCGCACCAGCGGGCTTTCTGGTCGCCGCTGTGGAGCTGGTTTTCCGTCGAGAGCGCGATGGCCGCGTAGCGCACGTGCTGGTAGTTTTCACCGGCAGGACCCAGGACGGCGAAGTGCGCCTCGGGATAGATGCTGTGCAGCGTCTGGATCTTCTGGTTGGTCCTGAGGCCGAGAAGGTCGGAGCCGTCGAGGAACTCGAACGCCGTCGGGCCGTCTTCGTCTTCGCGGAAGATGCGGAGGATCACCGGCCCGTCGGCACGGCCGGTGAACAGGATCTCGCCCACGTCCAGGTAGCGCAGCTTGGTGCCGAACTTCCCGCTGCCGGCCGACCACATCGCCGAGGGCTTGCCCGCCTTGGAGGACTTCAGCGGCGAATAGGCGTGGAAGTACGTCCGCAGCCCGGTCATGAACTCCGTGCCGCTCAGGATCCCCAGGTTGAGGATGAGCAGCGCCGCCGGATCGTAGGCGTCGTCGACGGGATGGTCTTCGAGCAGCTTGAAACCGCGGGCGATGCCGCCGAAGGCGTCTTCGTAGTCTTCGCAACGGACGACGTGCCGCGAAGTCGCGCCGGTCGTGAGATCGACGCGGAACTGCTGGATTTCGAAATCCGACGGCGCGCGGGCGGCACCGTTTCCCTGGCCGCTCACGGTCGGCGCTCCCCGGCTGGACGGCGCAAGTGCATGGAATCTCGCAATGACACCACGATGCGCTGCACCGCTCGATGCAGCGTCTGGCAATTATGGCAGCGCCCGGCGCGCGACACAAACGCACCGCTGGCGATGGGTTTCATTATGCGGCTTCGGCGCGGTACCGTGGCGGCGTCACGTTTCCGCCGGAGGAGTCTGCCGATGTCCGCGATGATTCTGCCGCTCGCGATCGCGCTCGCCGTGATGGACGAGCCGCGGCCGCTCGAACCGGTGCCCGACAAGCTCGTCGTGCTCACATTCGACGACTCTGTCAAATCGCACTTCACAGTCGTGCGGCCGATCCTGAAAAAGCACGGCTTCGGGGCCACGTTTTTTGTCACCGAGGGCTTCGAGTTCAAGACTAATAAAGACCACTATATGACGTGGGAAGAAATCGCCCGCCTCGACAGCGACGGTTTCGAGATCGGCAATCACACCCGCGACCATCTCGTGCTCGATGGCAAGCCGGGAAAGATCGAGCGGTTTGCCGAACAGCTTCAGGCGATTGCCGACCGCTGCCGCGAGTATGGCATTCCGGCGCCGACGAGCTTCGCCTGGCCCGGCAACGGGACGCATCCGGCGGCGCTGGCGATTTTGAAGGAGGCGGGCATCCGCTTCGCGCGGCGCGGCGGCGAGCCGGAGTACGATTACAAGGAAGGTCGCGGCGTCGCCTACGAACCGCTGCTCGATCATCCGCTCTTGATTCCTTCGGCAGGCGACGCGCGGCCGGACTGGTCGCTCGACGACTTCAAACGGGCGGTCGCGCAGGCGCGGGCCGGGCGCATCGCCGTCGTGCAGTTTCATGGCGTGCCGGATGTGGCGCACCTATGGGTGAATACGCCGGTCGAGCGGTTCGAAGAGTACATGCAGTATCTCGCCGACGGCGGCTTCAAAGTCATCGCGATGCGCGACCTCGCGAAGTACGTCGATCCCGAGATTGAGCCGCGCGACCCGCAGTTCGTGATCCGCGACCGGCAGCAGCGGATCGCCGCCGGGAAGCCCTTGGATGACGCGCGGCGGCCTGCGACCGATGACGAACTGCGCCGCTGGCTGGAGAACATGGTCTGGCATCACCGCTTCACGCCGGCGGAAATCGAAGCGGCGACCGGCTTGTCACGCGACGAGGTCACGGCGGCCCTCGCGCGGTTCGACATCCGCCCCGACACGCGGCCCACCCCCCCGTTCCCCCCCTTACCAAGGGGGGGCAAGGGGGGGTCGCCGTTGCTCGTTCTGCCGTACCCCGGCGGGCGGCATCCGCGGATCGGCTTCCGCGATGGCGCGATCCGCCCGCAGCGCGAGACGAAGCTCAGCGTGTTTCTGCCGTGGGAAGACGCCGGCTACGTCGTGCTCGATGTCCCCGAAGCGATCCGCTGGCACGACGAGGCCGAGCGGGGCCTGTTGTACCTGGCCCACACCCACGTGCCGACCGTGTGGACGAAAGAGGGCTTCGAGCTCGAACCGCTCGAATGGCGCCGGGATGATGCCGGCCATCTGACGGTGGAGCGGCGGCTGCCGAACGGCGTCGTGTTCGGCACAAAGGTCGTACCGGCGCGCGACGCCGTGCGGATGCAGATGTGGCTGACCAACGGCACGGAAGAAACGTTGCGGTCTTTGCGCGTGCAGAACTGCGTCATGCTGGCCGGGGCGCCCGAGTTCGCCGAGCGGACCAACGACAACAAGCTGTTCTGGAAGTCCTACGCCGCATGCCGCTCGCGAAGCGGTCGCCGCTGGATCATTACGGCGTGGCAGCCCGCGCTGCGAACGTGGGGCAACGCGCCGTGCCCGTGCCTGCACAGCGATCCGCAGTTCGCAGACTGCCCGCCCGGCGAGACGGTGCGGCTGTCCGGCTGGCTGTCGTTCTACGAAGGCGACGACATCGAAGCCGAACTCAAGCGCATCGAGCAGACGGCATGGGCGGAAGACGAGCCGCGGCAGCGGCGATAGCATGTAGCCCACGGCGTCAGCCGTGGGTAGTGAAGCACCCAAGGCGTCGAGCCGCGATAGCGGCGACAGAGGCATTCCAACTCTGCTGCCGCCCCTCTCGGGGCTGATGGAAACGTCACCCGACGCGTACCCGCGGCTGACGCCGCGGGCTACACGCTCTCGCCGCTATCGCGGCTGAAATGACACAGCCCAACGCTATGTCACTCCGTCGACTCTCCCGCCTCCGGCGGAGCGTGGGGGAACATCAGCCCGAACCAGTGGGCGAAGCGGGCGTCCAACCGGTTCTCGAACAGCGGCCGGCCCTTCGGCACGGGCACGGCCTGACCGAGGCTGCGGGTGACGTCCGCGAGCCGGCGCGTCTGCGACGACTCGACCACCACCAGCCGATTGTCTGCGCCGCTGGGGATCAACAGCAGCGCCCCCTCGCCGTCAGCGACGCGCTCGCCCTTCTGAACGGCGACCTGCGGACCTAAAGCGCGCACGAGCCGGAGGTCGCCCCCCTCGCGCGCGGCGACTGCCACTTCCAGCGGCAGTCGCTCGAAGGCATCGAGTTCGCGGGCGGAGAGCGGCCGGTCCGACGTGGCCGCCAGCGCCATCTCCAGTCCGGCGGCGCCTTCGAGCGGGTACATGTCCTGGAACTCCCCGCCGGTCTGCGGAGGATCCCAGACCTCCGCGACGGGCTGCTGATCGTCCAGCGATTTCGGCCACAGCCGCCGCGGTTGGCCTTCCGCGTCATACCAGTACAAGTAGACGTACGCCGGCCGCGGCAACTGCACGTGGAGCTGCAGCATCGCGCCGTGAGGCAGGGGCACCAGTCGCGACGT
The DNA here is from genome assembly GCA_019347905.1 of Planctomycetota bacterium. Classification (GTDB taxonomy): domain Bacteria; phylum Planctomycetota; class Planctomycetia; order Planctomycetales; family Planctomycetaceae; genus JAHWKJ01. The sequence continues at coordinate 16,025 of JAHWKJ010000023.1, read as the reverse complement.
CAACTCGCGATAGCCCTGTTCGTCGCGGCTGAGCTTGACGTGGATCCCGAGATGCGGAACGGGCGGCTCACCCGTCGAAGCCACTGGTTGCGCGGCGGTAGCCTGGCTCGGCTTCGTGCCGTCGTTGACTGACGTGGCGGTGACGCCCTTGTCACTGGGCGGATACTCGCTTCCGCGCGCCGTTCCGGCCGCTGACGCTTCCGAACCCGAGTCGCGCAGCCCGTAGAAGATGGCTGCGGCAACGACGGCGACAAGAACAATTGCCGTCGCCGCGATTGCAAGCTGCCGACGATGATCGCGTGCCACACCGGCCGCCGGGCGAGTCGGCGGCCGAACGCCCTGGACGAGGGTCGGCTCTGAAGCGCCTCGCTGGGTCGTCGGTTCGCCACTCACGGAACTGCCCGCGGCCGCAATCGGCTCCAGAGCCGCGGCAAGTTCGGCGGCCGAGGCGAACCGATCCGCCGGGACCTTTTCGAGACACTTCAGGCAGATGTTCGCCAGCCGCTCGTCGATGCCGGGATGGACGACCTGCGGCGGCTTCGGCGGCGCCAGCAGTGCGGCCGAAAGCACCCTGCTCAACTCGCCCTCGAAGGGAACGACGCCCGTCAGCAGCTTGTAGGCGATCACACCCAGGCTGTAGACGTCGCTCGCCGGACCGACTTCGTCCCAGCTTCCCGAGATCTGCTCCGGCGACATGTACGACGGCGTGCCGAGAAACGCCCCCGCCTGCGTCAGCGAAACCTCGGTTTTGCCGCGGCGGCGGGCGAGGCCGAAATCGAGAATAATCGGCTCGCCGCGCTTGTCGAGCATGATGTTGGCCGGCTTCAGGTCGCGGTGGATGACGCCGCGATCGTGCGCTTCCTGCAACGCCAGCGCGACCTTGCGAATGATGCGGGCGACGTCCGCGGAACCCAGCGGACCGTGGTCCCGGACGACCTGGCTCAGCGTGCGGCCCTCGATGTAGCCCATGCTGAGGAACTGCCGCCCGTCGATCGTGCCCACGTCGAAGATGGGACAGATGTTCGGATGCGAGATCGTCGCGGCCGCGCGGGCCTCGCGGTAGAAGCGCTGGACGACCGTCTGCGATTCTTCCTCGTCGAAGCGAGGGATCTTGAGGGCCACGAGCCGGTCCAGCTCCGTGTCCTCCGCAAGAAAGACGGCGCCCATCCCGCCCTTCCCCAGCCGCCGCTGGATACGGTAACGGCCGAACAGCCGCCCCGGCTCCAGTGCCGACGTGCCGGGCTGGCGGGTGGATTCGAGCGGCCACGTCTGGTCGCGATCCGGTTTGTCGATGGTGGGCGCAAAAGCTGCCGGATCGGCCGGCGGATCGGCGTCGGCGCATGTAGGCGACTGCAAGATGGTCTCTTCGCCACGTCGTTCAGCGTTTGCGCTCATGGCACCGCGTCCCCGCCAAAGTGTCGCCGGGCGCGCACGTTCTGCACTGGACCGCTACTCATAGATACACATTAGCTCGACGCGCAAGCAAGGGCCGCCGAACGTCGCCTTGCCGAACTCGTTCCGAGCCCCTTGCTCGCGCGGCGGGCTATGGCGCGGCGGGCTTTTGGGGCGTCGGGCGCTGGCGGCCGCTGGTGCGGTAGACGAAGGCCAGGATCTGCGCCACCGCGTTATAGATGAGTGGCGGGACCTCTTCGTCCAGTTCCAGCAGCGACAAGACCTGCACGAGGTTGCGATCCTGCTGGATGGGGATGCCGTGCTGCCGGGCGACTTCGAGAATCTGCTCGGCCACGTAACCTTCGCCCTTGGCGGTCAGCCGCGGCGCCTGGTCGACCGATTCGTCGTAGCGCAGCGCCACCGCCTGCGTGGCCTGGGCCTCACGGCGGATCGTGCGTCGGCGTCGGCGGGCCATGGCTTCAGACCTTCAGATCGACGAGGTGGATCGACTCCGGCACGCCCTTCGCCAGCGTTTCAAACCGCTGCTGCCGCTCCTTTGGCAACTCGTCCAGCGGCTTGGCGGCGAGCAGAATCTCCTGGAAGCCGAGTCCCCGCAGCGACTCTTCCAGCTCGGGAAAGGCGTTCTGCAGAGTGTGTATCGCCTCCGGATGTTCGACGTAAAAAATCGTCCGCACTGATGTTTCGCCCACGCGGGCGTCGATCCGCGTGCGGCCGAAGGAATCGAGGTCGAGCGACAACAGCACGTTGAAGCCCGGCTCGCCGTCTTCGTCCTCGCGCCCCGGACCCGCGTCGTCCTGCTCGATGGACAGGAACGCCGTCTGCGGCTGTTCCTGCACGAAGGGCACCTGAAGCTGGAACGCCTCGTTGTGAAACAGCGATAAGATGTTGAGGAGCTGCTGCGATTCGATCTGGTTGAGCTGCGCGAGGATCGACTCCGCCAGGCTGCGGGCTTCCGGCGTGCGTCCTTCGGCGGCGGATTGCAGGCCGCGGAGCAGGACGGCCTTGAAATCGTTCTGGGCGAGCCGTTCCAAAGCCTCGCGATCGCCGCGGGCGAGCCGCCCCAGCGCCGCCTCGAGATCGAGGCCGCCCTCGCGGAGCAGCGTGAGGAACTGGTCGCTCGTCTGCGGACCATCCTGTGGAAACAGGCTTTGTACCAGCGTGTTCAACCGGGCGAGCGCGGGCGGGACGGAGCTGCCGTCGGTTCGGCCGAAGAAGTTGGCCAGCGCGTCGCGCAAGTTTCCGAGCGACTCGGCGATCGTCTGGCGGCCCTCGAGGTTCTGCGTCAGCGTCTCGATGGCCACACGTTCGAGGAGCTGATTGCGGCCGAGGACGCGGAATACAAGCTGCGGCTGAAGCTGCTCGACCTGCAGCGCCAATACGCCCCGGCCGCGCAGACTCTGCGGCCCGGCGGCGTCGAGCAGGTTGCCGTCCACATCGAGCAGGAAGCGGTTCGTGCCCAACTGCTCGACAATGCGGCCGGTGAGCTGCTGGCCTGTTTCCAGCCGGGCGACGAGATCGGCGGCGTCTCCTGGCGGCTGCGCGACGCGGAGCACCGTTTCGGGCCGCGTGGCCAGCACGCGTACCGCCAGCTCCTGACCCACCCGCGCGCCCGGCAACTGCTGCGTGGTGAGGCGTCGGCCGGCGAGGTCCAGCACGGTGCCGTCGGCATTCGCCTGTGCGACGCGGGCCGCGACAACGTCGCCGACGCGCAGGTTGGAGGCATCGCCGCGAATGACCCGCGCGGTGACGCCGGCGCTGGGGGCCGCCGCCTCGCGCTGCTGTTGCTGCTGTTGCAGCGTCTGTTGAGCGCCGGCGATTTCCATGAAAACGGGCAGACTGGAGCAGCCGGTGCCTTGAGCCTTTCAGCCCTCGCGCGGGACGCGCGGAGGCCTATATCCTGAATCGAAGCGCGGGCGGGCGGCTTGCCAATGTTTCCCGGGCCGGAGGCTCCCGGGTCTCCGGGCGCTCACGCTTCCGGCTCGTGGGCACAGCCCGTCAGCGTTCCTCGTCTTCGTCGTCGAAATCGAACTCGTCGTCGAGACCCTCATCGTCGTCGAAGACCGCCTCTTCGTCGGCCTCGTATACGTCCTCGGTCTCGAGGGCCGCGTCGTCATCGAAGTCCGTTTCGAATTCGGTTGTTTCCATGCCTTCATCCAGTTCGTCGGCAGCGACGGCGTCTTCTTCATCGAGCGGGCTTTCCGCGGTGAGCGCCTCTTCGCCTTCCTCGGCAACGTCTTCGTCTTCCGCAGCTTCGGCAGATGGCTCGTCCTTGACGAACACCAGGATCCCGGCGGGCATCAGCACGACAGCGGAGACCGTCAGCGTGGCGACGATCGAGACGATCTTGAGAAAACCCGTCATCTTTTCAAAGCCCGGCTCGCTGAGGAAGCTGACGATCAGCAAGACGAGCAGCACGCCGCCGGGCAGGGCGGCGGCGAGCGAAGCGGCAGCCAGAGTAAGCTTGCGCACGAGGCGACTCCGAGAAGGTCGGGCCGGGAGGAAAGCGCAGACGGTGTTCAACCGCCGTCCGCTCATTCTATAGTAGGCCCCTGCCAAAACCACCCGCAAGACCCAGATGACCGCCACTGCACTTTCCGCGGCCGACGCGATTGCGTTTCTTTACGGTCGCGTCGATTACGAGCGCGTGCCGGCGGTGGATGCGGCGCGGGACTTCAAGCTGGAGCGGATCGAGCGGCTGCTGGGGGCGCTTAGCAACCCGCACCTCGAGATTCCGGCGGTGCACATCGCGGGGACGAAGGGTAAGGGTTCGACCGCCGTGATGACGGCCGAAATCCTCTCTGCGGCAGGTTACCGCACGGGGCTGTTCACGTCGCCGCATGTCAGCCGGTTTGAAGAGCGGATGAGGGTCGACGGCCGCTCGCCCTCGTTGGACGAAGTCGCGGAACTGGTCGAACAACTCCGCGGACCGGCCGCCGCGCTCGAAGCGAGCGACCCGGCGCTTATGCCCACGTTCTTCGAACTCACGACCGCCCTCGCCTGGTTGTACTTTATTCGCCACGGGGCCGAGCTGGTCGTGCTGGAAGTGGGTCTGGGCGGACGGCTGGACGCCACCAACCTCTGCCGGCCGCTGGCGACGGCGATCACCAATATCAGCTACGACCACACCGATATCCTGGGCCGGACCCTAGCCAGCATCGCCGCGGAAAAGGCCGGCATCCTCAAGCGCGGCGTGCCGCTGGTCAGCGGCGTCGCGGGCGACGAACCTCGCGAAGTCGTGTTGGAAGCGTCACGCCGGCTCGAAGCGCCGCTCTGGGAACTTGGCCGCGAGATCCGCGTCGGCGAGCGAACGCCCGTCGGATCCGGAGTTTGCGCCTCGATCGACGTCACAACACCGGTCCGCCGGCACGAAGAGCTTCGCGTCCCGCTGGCCGGCCGTCACCAGGAGTCGAACGCGGCCCTCGCCGTGGCATTGATCGACCTCTTGCATACGGCCGGATGGCGGGTGCCTGGCGAAGCGGTCCCGCTCGGCCTGTCGCGAGTCAACTGGCCGGTACGGATCGAAGTCGTCGCGCAGCGGCCGACGGTGGTGATCGACGCCGCCCACAACGTTGCGTCCGTTGAAGCGCTAGTGGACACGCTGCGGCGTCTGTTCCCTGCGCGACGCCGAGTGCTGGTCTTCGCCGCGGCCCGCGACAAGGACGTGCAGGGGATGCTGGCTGTGTTGAGGGACGAGTTCGACGCGATCGTGCTGACGCGGTATCAGACGAACCCGCGGGCCGTGACGGTCGAGAATCTCGCAGCCATGCTGCACGACGCCCCTGAGAAGGTCGTCGTGACGGCGCCCGATCCTGCAGCCGCATGGGAACAGGCGCGGCGGCTGGCCGGGCCAGACGATTTGATCTGCGTCACCGGGTCGTTCTTCCTGGCGGCCGAGATGCGCGAGCTGATCTCCCCGGCACGCTGAACGGGGTCAGACCCCTTTGCGGACGAGCGATGCAGAACTGTCGAAAACGGGTGAACCGCAAAGGGGTCTGACCCCTTTCGGGAACGCCCCCACGGCTTCGGGCGTCTCATACGGTATAATTGACGCGGGCGCACAATCTGCGCGCCTGTCCAGATGCTGCCGCCGGAGGAGACCGATGGCGTCCACACTCGAATCGACAAACTCGCGCTATCTCGACTTCGATGAGTACATCGATTTTCAGCTTGCGCGCACCGGCAGCGGCATCCGCGCCGTCGATCTCTTGACGGCCGCCGGCGTGGCCGCGACGACGTTGTGCGGCTACGTGCTGGCATTCGTGGTGTTCGACCACTGGGTCATTCCCGGCGGTTTTCCGGAGTGGGCGCGGGTGACGATGCTGGTCGCGACTTTTGCCGCGCTGACGGCGTGGATCGGCTGGAAGCTCGTGCTGCCCTACTTCCGCCGCGTGAGCCGCCTATACGCCGCCCGGACGATCGAGCGTTCCGCGCCGGAGCTCAAGAGCGGGCTGTTGAACCTGATCGATCTCAAGCGCGCCGGCCGGCCGGTGCCGGAGGACATCCGCCTGGCCATGGAGCGGCAGGCCGCCGTCGCCATGACCCGGGCCGACGTGGACCACGCGGTCGATCACCGGCCGCTGGTGCGCACCATTCTCATCTTTCTGGCGATCGCGTTCGTGGGCGTGCTGTATGCGGTGCTCTCGCCCAAGGACATCGGGGCGTCAATCCGCCGGGCACTGTTCCCGGCCGCCGCCGTCGAAGCCCCCACCCGCACCGAAATTGTGAAAGTCGAGCCGGGCAACCGCGAAGTGCTGATGGGCAGCCAACTGGAGGTGCTCGCGGAGATTCGCGGACAGAAGCCGGAAGCGGTGCGTCTCATCTTCACCACCGACGACCGCGAGTTCGTCGACGCGCCGCTGACGATGCGCGACGTGGATGAAGGCGGCCGCCGCTTCCGCACGATCCTCACCGGCGCCTCCGGCACCGGGCTGGGCCAGAGCCTCACCTACCATGTCGTCGCCGGCGACGACCGCTCGCCGGATTACCGCATCACGGTCATCCGCCCACCGACGGCCACTGTCCGCACGCTGCATTACGAATATCCGCCGTACATGCAGCTTGCTCCCCGCGATTCGGAAGGCGGCAACCTCAGCGGCTGGGAAGGCACGCGGGTGACGATTCACGCGCGGGCCGAGTCGGCCTCTCCGATCAAGACGGCCCGCGTCATGTTCTCCAACGACGAGACCGGGCCGGCGGTGGACGAGGTGCCGATGAGCATCCGGGGCGATGCGCTCGAAGCCACGTGGGAGCTGGCGTTCGACCGCGCGGGAACGTATCCCGGCTTTTATCGCATCGAGCTGCGCGACGCCGAAAACCGGGTCGATCCGAGCCCGCCGGTTTACACCGTGCAGATTCTGCCCGACCGCGTCCCGCAGGTGAAAGTGCTCGATCCGACCGGCGACCTGGAGCGTCCGGCCAATGCCGTCGTGCCTGTGTTGTTCGACGCCCGCGACGACTTCCAGCTCACGGCAATCCGTCTGCGGATGCGGAAGAACGGCGAGGAACTGCCGCAGTCGCTGGACGTGTTCCGCGGCGAGCGATCGGCCCTGGCGGACCAATACCTGTGGGAGTTGGAGCCGTTCACGTTTCAGCCGGGCGACGTTGTGACGTGGTGGCTGGAGGCCCGCGACAATCGCGAGCCGAACGCCAACATCGGCCGCTCGCGGGAACGGGAGATCCGCATCGTCGAACCGGCGGCGGAGGACGAGATTCAGGAGCAGCTTGAGGCGGACCGCCGGCGACAGGAAGAGGTCGCCCGCCAGCAGTTTCAGCAGGATCCGGTCGATTCGCCGACGAACCAGGCCGATCGTCCGGACGCCCGGCAGCCGGACACGGGCGACCCACAGGGTGAGAATCCGCCGCCGGACGCGGGCAATCCGCCACCCGAAGCCGGCAACCCGCCCCAGGACGCGAACCGTCCGATGCCACAGGACGGTCAGCCGAATGAAGCCGAGCCGGAGCCGCGCGAGGGCGGCGGTGCCGAGCAGCCGATGCCCGGCGGCGCCGGTCAACAGCAGGCGCCGGGCGCCGGCGAGACGCGGCAGCCCGGCGACGCCGGACAGCCGAATGACGGCGGCCAGCAGGGCGGCAGCGAACGATCCGGCGAAACGGGCGCCGGCCAGCGGTCGCCCGGAGGCAATAACGCCGGCGCACCAAAGCAACCGCTGGACGACAGCGGCATGGACGATGGACAGGCCCTGCGCGAGTTTCTGCGGAAGATCGATCAGGAGCGCCGCGAGAACGGCGGCCAGCCGGAGAATCCCACACAGCAACCGCCGCAAACCGACGCCGCGAATGATTCGCCCCGCGAGCCGTCGCCCGGCGAGCAGCCGGGTGAGCAGCCGATGGACGGCTCGTCGCCCGACGGCAGCGGAGAGCAGCCCAATGGGACGTCCAGCGAACGGGGCACGACCGATCCATCGACCCCGGCCAGCCAGGACCGCAACGGCAACTCCGGGACAAAACCTTCTCCCAATAATGCGACACCGCCCAGCGACGCGGCGACGCCCGATGGACAGCCGCGAGAGGACGCGTCGAAGCCCATGGGCGATGCCGAGAAACCGTCCGGGGCAGATGGCGGCGAACAGCCGGGCGAGAAGCCGCAGCCGATGGGCAAGCAGCCGGACGGCGGCACCGGCAAGCCCGACGCCGACTCGCCCCGCGACGGCGGCGCCGACCGCGGGACCTCTGACGGTGCCGGCGAGGGCGGCAAGCCCGCCTCCAACAATCAGCCGGCCGGCGGCGGGGACAACGCCGAACCTCGCGGCGCGGGCGGCAGAAAGCCTGAGCGCCCCATTGAAAATAGGCGGACCGAACCGGCTGACGGACACGCTCCCGCCGAGCGCCGCGGCACCGGCGAAGAGCGCGGCGTCGGCGAGCCGGAAACGGATCCGAACGCCCAACCCAAATCGGCGAAACACAACCTCGAACGCAAACAGGGGACCGATCCGGTTACGAAGCCGCGGCCCGAACAGCCGGGAGACACACCCCAGAGCCGCGACCCGCGGCCCGGCAGCCGCAATCCGGGCGAAGCGCAGCCGACGCCCATGACCAAACCGGGCGGAGAAGGCACCCGGCCCAATCCCGAACAGCGACCGGGCCAATCCGACGGGCCGATGGGCCACCAGCCTGCCGGCAGGACCGACGGTCAGCCCGACGTCGGTGAAGATGAACTCAAAGGCCCCGGCCGTCCAGAGGGACAGCGGTCGGAGAATCCCGCCGGCGGCGAAGGCGGATCCAGCAAGCAGAATACGCAGGGCACTCCCGGTGGCAACCAAGAGGGGCCGGGCGACTCCACCGGCAAGCCCGGCGACAACGAAGCCGCGGAGAAACCCGCCGGCGGCCGTCCCGGCGAGCAGCAGGGCGAGGGTTCCACCGCGCGTCCCACCGATCAGCAGCAGGACGGCCCCGGCGACGGCCAGCGCGAAGATACGCAGGCGGAGCGCGGCGGCCGTCGCGGCAGCAAGTCGGCCGATCCCTCCGAAGCCCAGGAGGAGAACGCCGATCCGAACGGCGACGCCGAGGGACTCGGGCAGCGCACGCCCGGCGACAGGACGCCCAGCGGCGGCGGAGGTCTTCGCGGCGGCGCCCCCGGACCTGGTCAGCGCGACGAGCCGTTCGATCCCGGCGAGATGACGCCGGAAGAAGTCGAACAGGCCCGGCTGGAGCACGGCCGCGAGGCCGCCAACATGGTCCTCCGCCGTCTGCAGGATGAACTCAACCGCGGCGAGATCGACGAGGACTGGCTCAAGAAAACCGGCTGGACCGAAGAGCAGGCCCGCCGCTTCGCCGAGCGGCTGGAAGAGAACCTCCAGCAGTCGGGCGACGCGGCGACTGCCGAGGAACTCGCCCGCCAGCGGCAATTCGAGGAGTTCTTGAAAGGCCTCACCCCCCAGAGCACCGGCCGCGTCCGCAAAGGCGCCGATGTCGAGAAACGAGACCAGAAGACCGTCTTCGGCTCGCAGCGGCAGTACATCCCCCCCGAGTACCGCGAGATCGCCGAACAGTACAAGCGCGGCATCTCACGCCGCACAACGGCCCCGTGAACAGCCATTTTGCCGCCCAATGTTTAGCCGCGTCCCAACGGGACGCGCGAGCCGCGCGTCCCGCTGGGACGCGGCTAAACTATCGCGACAGCCGCTCGACAATCATCTGCCGCACGACTTTCGCGTCGGCGCCTTTCACTTCGCGCATGACCTCACCGATCAGCTTACCGATCGCCTGCGGTTTGCCGCCACGGAAGGCCTCGGCGGCATTGGGATTATTGGCGATCACCCGCTCGACGACCACCTCCAGCGCGCCGGTATCGGCGACGACCGCCAGGCCCTTTTCGGCGACAATCGCGTCGATGTCGCCGCCTCCGATGTCTTCGCCGCGGTCCGTTCTCGCCAGCAGTTCCGCAAAAACCTCTCGGCCGCTCTTGACCGTCAGCTCGCCTGCAACAACTTTCGCCAGCAGCCTTCCCAGCAGATCCGCGGCGATGGGAAAGTCTGCGATGCCAAGCTGCCGCTCGTTCAGCTCGCGGAGCACGTCCTGCGTCACCCAGTTGGCCGCCTGCTTGCCGTCGCCGCAAGTCTTCGCTACGCGCTCGAAGTAGTCGGCGAAGACGGCTCCCTGATCGACGATCACGGCCGCATCGTAATTCGAGAGACCCCACGCCGTGCCGAAGCGGGCGCGCCGCTCGGCCGGGAACTCCGGCAACTCGTCTTGAATCGTCTCGAGCAATTCCTCGTCAACCGTCACCGGTGCCAAGTCAGGGTCCGGAAAGTAGCGGTAGTCGCTGGCTTCTTCCTTGCCGCGTTGGGCGAACGTGACGCCGCGGTCGGCGTTCCAGCCGCGGGTTTCCTTCTCGACGCCGGGATCGCCGAGCTTGCGGCCGGTGCGGTGAAACTCATCGAGCTGCCGGCGGGCCTCGTGCTCGACGGCCTGTTCGACGCCGCGAAACGAGTTGAGGTTCTTCACCTCGACGATGGGCGTGGCCGCGACTTTGCCGTCGTCGGTCGTCACGTGCAGGTTGACGTTGGCGTCGCATCGCAGGCTGCCTTCCTGCATATTGCAGTCGGAGACGCCCAAGTACGTGAGCAGGAGCTTCAGATCTTCGAGATAACGCTTCGCCTCCTGGGGCGAGCGGATATCGGGCTGCGAGACGATTTCGAGCAGCGGCGTGCCGGCGCGGTTGAGATCGACTCGGCTGTCGCCGCCGCGGCCGCTCTCGTCGTGCAGGTTCTTGCCGGCGTCCTCTTCGAGATGGGCGCGGATGATGCCGATCCGCCGGCGGCCGCCGTCATCGCCGTCGCCGTCGATTTCGAGCCAGCCGTCGTGGCTGAAAGGCAGGTCGTACTGGCTGATCTGATAGCCCTTGGGCAGGTCGGGGTAGTAATACTGCTTACGGTCCCACTTGGTGAACGGCGAGATGTCGCAGTTGAGGGCCAGCCCCGTCTTGAGCGCGAGCCGGAAGGCTCTCTCGTTCATCACCGGCAGGCTGCCCGGCAGCCCGAGGCAGACGGGGCACGTCTGCGTGTTTGGCTCGTCGGGATTGAAGCGGTTCGCGCAGCCGCAGAACAGCTTGCTCTCGGTGAGCAACTGCACGTGGACTTCGAGACCGACGATGAGCGTGGGGGAATTCATGGGAACGTTGATTATGGACGTCAGGCCGCGGGGTGACAATTCGCAGCGTTGCCCGGCGAACCGCGGCTGCGGTAAGTTGCTCGTAGTCCCGTAGCACAAGCGTCTCGCTTGTGCGGGGGTGTCTGACCACCACATTCAAGCAAGCGAGACGCTTGCTCTACGCCGAGAGGCCGCCTCGTGCTTCAGCCGCCGCTGGGGATCGACAAGTTCGAGCTCGATACGCCCATCCTGTGCATCGACCTCGATGTGTTGGAGTCGAACATCCGCCGGATGGCGGGCTTCATGCGCGAGCGCGGCAAGGCATGGCGCCCGCACGAGAAGTGCCACAAGACGCCGGCCATCGCCCATCGCCAGCTCGCCGCCGGCGCGATCGGAGTCACCTGTGCCAAAGTCTCTGAGGCGGAGGTGATGGCCGCGGCCGGCGTCCGCGACATCCTCATCGCGAACATGGTCGTCGGCGAACCGAAGTTGGAGCGCGTGGCGGCCCTGTGCCGCGAAGCCGACCTGATTGTCGCCTGCGACCATTTCGCGCAGGTCGAGCCGCTGTCTGCGGTCTGCCGCCGGCGGGGCGTGACCTGCAGGGTGATCATCGAGGTGAATATCGGTCTCGACCGCGTGGGCATCGCCCCCGGCCGCGATACGCTCGAGCTGGCCCGGGCCATCGACCGACTCGAAGGCGTGGAACTGGCCGGCATCATGGGTTACGAGGGGCACCTGCTGCGGGTGGAAGACCTCGGCGAGAAGCGGCGGCGGATCGTCGAAGCCATGAACGTGCTGGTGCATTGCCGCGATGCCCTGCGCGAAAGCGGCCTGAACTGCGACATCGTCAGCGCGGGCGGCACGGGTTCGTATCAGATCACGGCCGACTGCGAAGGCATCACTGAACTCCAGGCCGGCGGCGGAATCTTCGCCGATCCCATGTACCAGCTTCAGTGCGGCGTGACGGGCCTCGATTACGCGCTGACCGTGCTGACGACCGTCGTCAGCCGGCCGACGCTGGAGCGGGCGATCCTCGATGCCGGCCGCAAGACGCTGAACCCCGACCACCAGATGCCGCTGGTGAAAGATCAGCCGGACGCGGTCCCGGTCCGCTTCAGCGCCGAGCACGGCGAACTGCGGCTGGGGCCGCGCGCGCAGGACCTGAAGATCGGCGACAAGCTGGAGCTGATTGTGGGCTACGCGGATTTCACGACGGTGCTGCACGACGAGTTCTACGGCTTTCGGCAGAACCGGCTGGACGTCGTGTGGCCGATTCTGGGGCGGGGGAAGATTCAGTAGCCATGCGGATCACCACCTGGAACATCAACGGCATGCGAGCCGCCCTGCGGAAGGGGCTTTCCGGCTTCATCGAGCGGATTCAGCCCGACGTACTGATCCTGCAGGAGATCCGCGTGCATCCCGAGCAGCTTCCCGCCGAATGGGCCGCACCCGAAGGCTGGCACGTGGCGTGGCACCCCGCCCAGCGCCTGGGCTATGCGGGCGTCGCGGTGTGGTCGCGGCAGCCGTTCCGCATCCGCTGCCGCGGCATGGACTGCGACGATCCGGAAGGTCGGCTGCTCGCGGTGGACGTCGACGGTGTGCGCGTCGTGTGCGCGTACCTGCCGTCGGGATCGTCGGGAGCGCACCGCCAGCGGCACAAGGAACGCTGGATGAAGGCGTTTCTGCCGTGGGCGACGCAGTTCACCCGCTCGCGGCATCCGGTGGTGCTAGGCGGCGACCTGAACATCGCCCACACCGAGCGCGACATCTTTTACGCGAAGCCGAACGAGAAGACGTCGGGCTTCCTGCCCCACGAGCGGAAATGGTTCGGCCGATTTCTCGGCACCGGCTGGACGGATTTCGTCCGCATCCAGTCGGGCGAGATTCAGGGCCCCTACTCGTGGTGGTCGAACCGCGGCCGCGCCCGCGAACTGGACCGCGGCTGGCGGATCGACTACCTGCTGGGCAACCGCGCGGCGGAGAAGCGGTTCGCGACGGCGTCGATCCTGCGGGACGGGGGCCTCGTCATCTCCGATCACGCACCGGTGACGATCGAACTGCGGTAGACGGCTCGAGCCGAGAGATTTTCAGTGAAACGCACCGTCCATTGGCCGTTACAATGGAAAGGGGCGCGTCCGTGCGTGCCTTGTCGCACGCGTGAGAGTCGCGGAGCGTGTGATGCGACTGCTCGCGCTGGAGGATTGGAATATGTCGACTATGGTCAGAGCCGATGCCAGCGGTGCGGTGACGCTACCGGCTGAACTCTGTCGGGCCGTCGGCGTCGTGCCAGGCGCAAATCTCGTGGCTGAGATTGATAGCGGGCGAATCGTTCTGGAACCGGCTCGGCCGCCGATTTGGGAGCGGGTCGCGGCACGCGCCGCGGAGATGCCTCCCGAGGAGGTGGCGAAACTGCCCGCGGACGGCGCTGCCCAGATTGACCATTATCTGTATGGCCATCCCACGCGACCGGAGTGATCGGCGATGCGGCAGGTGTTCGCCGACACTTTCTACTGGGTCGCCCTGCTCAATCCGGGCGATGCGTTTCATGTCCGTGTCACGAGCTTCGGCACTACCCTCGGCTCCTGCAGTATTGTGACGACGGACGAAGTGGTCACCGAAGTGTTGAACTGGTTTTGCCGATGGGGTCCCCGGTGGCGATGGGGTCCCCGGTGGCGCAGTGAGGCCGCAACGATGGTTCACGACCTGCGCAGCGATCCAATCGTGGACGTGCTGCCGCAGACGCGAGCCGACTTCGATGCTGCCTTTGCGCTGTACGAGGCACGGCTCGACAAAGGCTACAGCCTTACGGATTGCCGGTCGATGGTCGCGCTGCGTGCCTTGGGGATTTCCGAGGTGCTAACGAACGACCATCATTTCACCCAGGAAGGATTTACGATCCTCTTCCGCTGATTTGGCAGTTCTTCACCGGCTTGAGTCGCTGGTTCCCTACTGCCGCAGTGTGGCCTTGCCGGGGGCTTCCAGCGGTTGGGCGATTTGCTCGCGTGCCGGGTGGCGGCCGGGGCCGTAGAGGTCTTCGATCGCCTTGCGCAGGGCGGCTTCGCGGGCCGGTGCCTCCGGGATCGAATAGTCGCGCTTGGGGTCGGCGACCGTCCAGATGTCGCCGCCTTGCAGGTAAAGTCGCCGCTGTTCCTCGAGGTTGAGCGGCCGGGCGCCGACGCGGCCGAAGACGGCGATCTGGTTGCCGGCTTCGTCGACCGCGCGGTCGCGGTCGATGCCCTCGGAGATCGCGACGGCATGGCCGCCCTTGGGGATCTTGAACGTGCCGACGAGCCGCGGCGTCGGCCGGGGGCTGAAGCCAGCATAGCCCGGTGTGTCGGGCGAGGTGAGCTGCACGACGTGCAGGCCATTGTGGCCGTCGGCCAGGTACGCGAACTCGCTCGTGTACGTGATGCCGAGCTTCACGTCGTGCAGTTCGCAAATCTTGCCGCCCGCGTTGTAGATCTGGTCGATCTTCGGATGGGCGGGATCCTTCAGGTCGAGGATCACCAGGCCCTGGCTGCCGGCGGCGACGTAGCCGTAGGTGCGGGCGACGTAAATCTTGTGGGCCTCGTGCAGCTCGATTTTCGTCAGGTACTTCGGATGGGCCGGATCGGTCGTGTCCAGCACCTTGATGCCCTCGTGGTCGCAGACGAAGCCGTAGCGGAACTGCACGGCTACGTCGGTCGGGTGCGTGAGGATCTCGCTGTCGATGATTTCCGTGATTTGCGGCTCCTTGGGGTTCTCGATGGAGACGACGACCAGCCCCACGTCGCAGCAGATGTAGGCGTTGGTGCCGACGATCTCGATGGAACGGGCGCCGTTCAAAATGCCGTCGGGATTGAAGACGACGTCCTTCTTCACGAAGTTGTTCAGTGGGTTGCCGTCGAGCAGCGTGCCCGCCCCGACCATGATCAGCCCTTCGTACTTGTCGGTCACGTAGATGTAGGCGTACATCGCGTGCACGGGCTGCTCGCGGTTTTCGGGCAGGTGCGTGCGGGTGGGGTCGGGGGCGATGGTGGTGGGGGCGGCGACGTCGGTGCAGTATTTCGTGCGGACGTAGAACCGCTGGCCGACGGGTGAGACCGGGGCGGTTACCATTCGCTCTGAGAAGCCCTTATGGTCGGTGAAGGCCACGTCGAAGATGCGGAAGCCGGCCTTCCCGCACGCCGCGTACACGTATTCGCCGCGAAGCTGGCAGGCCAGCACCTCGGGCTTGCGGAAGGGATTCAGGAGCGGCTGGCTGATGTCGTTGCCGGGGTGCTCGTGGAACAGCTCGTACTGGCGGCCGTGCTCGACGTGTTTTCGATAATCGTCGGGAAACGACAGCTTGTGCAGGTAGCTGCCGATGACCGTCTGCGGCTCAGCCGTTTCGGTCACTTGCACGGCGAACAGACCGTGATCGGCGCACGCCACCCAGCAGTACTTGCCGATGAGGTTGGTGAAGTTCGTGCCGTGCATCAGGAGCTGTGCGATAAGAGCGTTGTTGTCGTTGTCTCGTGAGAGATGGCAGTCGGTGCAGGTCTTCGTCTCGCCTTTGCCGCGGACGGTGTGCGGGACGTTGGTGCTGAAGGCGATGCCGCTGAGGCCCTCGGCGGAAATCGTCTGCTGCTGGTAGTAGATCGATTCGCGGTTCTTGTTGTACGAGCCGACGTGGATTGCGCAGGCGGAGCGCACGGGATTGATCTTCTGCCCGGTGACGATGCCGTCGCGCGCGAGCATGTACACTTCGCTGCGGAGCGTCTGCCAGTTGTAGGCGGTGTAGTTGAGGCCGACATCGCCCTCGTTGTGCAGTTCGGGCATTTTCTTGTCGGCCTTCTGCGGCAGATGGCAGCCGTAGCAGCTCGGGTTCCAACTGCTGTGGCAGGCGGTGCAGCTCATGGTGCCGCTGTGGTGGGCGCAGAGGGCGGCGTCGTCTGGGACGTCGCCCCAGGCGAAATGGCCATTGTCATCGAAGCGCACCGTCTTCGAGAGGGCGGCCAGCGGGTTGTATTCAGGATTTGCGGGGT
>JAHWKJ010000389.1 GCA_019347905.1 Planctomycetota bacterium | reverse complement strand
GGCGGGCTCGCCGACGTCGGCCGTCAGCGCCACGGCTTCGCGGCCGAGGCTGCGAACCTCGTTCGCCGTCCGCTCCAGGCTGTCGGCATCCCGGCCGACGAGCACGACATCGGCCCCGGCGTCAGCAATGGCGAGGGCCATCTCGCGCCCCAGTCCCCGACTGCCGCCCGTGATAAACAGCCGCCGCCCGTCCAGCCGGAATCGGTCCAATACGCTCACTGTGGCAAGCTCCGATCGTCGAGACGTCCGAGTGGCGGTTCGCCGCGGACGTACCAGTGAATCTCCATCGTGCCGAAATCGAGCACGCGCGTCCGCGACCAGCCAGGCGGCATGTCGAATTCGGCCCGGTTCGGCGATCGCAGCAGCAACTGCGCTTCGGCGGAACTCACCTCATCGCGAGCGAGCCGCTCGAGCGACCGGTACAGCGGCGCGCCGGCGTGCAGATCCTCGAGCATACGGTAGGGCGGATCGAAGAAGATGAGGTCGAACGGCACGAGTTGCGGCACGCCGCGCGGCTTGAACGAAGTCCGCAGCACGTCGACCCGCCAACACAGCACTTCCTCATCGAGCTTCAACGAGTGAATGTTTTTCGCCAGCAGTTCGCAGGCGCGGCGATCGTGCTCGATGAAGACGACGCCGGCGGCGCCGCGGCTGAGCGCTTCCAGCCCCAGCGTGCCGGTGCCGGCGAAGACATCGGCGACGCGGGCGCCGGTGACCACCTCCCCCAGATGCTCGAACAGCGATTCCTTCACGCGATCGGTGATGGGCCGCGTCACCAGACCCGGCCGCGCCTCAACCTTCCGCCGGCGGAAGCGTCCCGCGATGATCCGCATGCCCGGCACCGTCTCAAAAGCTATAGAGGTCACTGACGCAAAGTCGCAAAGTCGCA
Organism: Planctomycetota bacterium; assembly: GCA_019347905.1. GTDB lineage: Bacteria > Planctomycetota > Planctomycetia > Planctomycetales > Planctomycetaceae > JAHWKJ01. The sequence continues at coordinate 5,388 of JAHWKJ010000389.1, read as the reverse complement.
ACGATGAGCGCAAAGGCAGGTGGCGAAGCTGAGTCAGGTCAACCTGACGGAGTTGAGAGCGGCCGAGCGACACGGGGCAAAAAAATGGAGGGCAGAAAAATGTCCGACCAGGAGATATTTTTGCCCTCAATTTTTTTGCCCTTGAGCATTCAGAGTCTCCCACTTTGCATTGCTCATTTGAGCCTTTGCGTGCCTTCGCGTCTTTGCGTCACACCGCGTTCGAAAGCGGCTCAGGAACGCTTATTCTCCTGCGATTGCCACCAGCGGCGGATGACGTCGGCCGCTTCTTCCGCGACGTTCTTGAATTTCTTCGGCTCGCCGGCCGCCGTTTCGCGCGCGGCGGCGCTCTGCGACGGGTTCTGCGCGGCCGCGGCGGCGAGCTGTGGGGGCGTCGAGATAATGGTCGAATCGCTGGAGCCGGTCGTGGGCAGCCCATCGTCGGAGAGCCAACTGGCGATATCGTCGTCGCTCAAGCCGTTCCCCTTCTTGGCCGCCTGGCGCGGCTTTGGCGTCGAGGTCCCCGCCAACTGGAACACCATGTTGCCCACCCGCAGGCTGTCGCCCGGCCGCAGGCTCGTTTCGACCTCGATCCGCACCTCATTCACGAACGTGCCGTTGCGGCTGCCCAGGTCGCGGACCACCAGTCCGGCGGGCGTGGAGCGGAGCGCACAGTGCTGCTTGCTCACCTCGGCCGATGTCAGCCGCACCTGGCAATCTTCGTTGCGTCCGAAGATGACGTCGCCGGTGGTGTCGGGCAGCTTCAGCTTGCGGCCCTGATGCTTGCCGGTCTGGATGATGAGTTCAGCCATCGCATCGCCCCCGGTGCTGTGCCCAAAAAAGGGGACAGTCCCCTTCATCTTCTGCGTTGAGCCATTCGTGAAACATAAGTCGTAGAGGGACAGTCCCCTTTTTTGGGCACAGCCCCCCGGAATTCACTCGTGGCGTGGAACGTGGACCGGTTCCCCGCAACTGGGGCAGGTCAGCGTTTTGCCGCGATGGGCGGCGCTGACCTTGAACCGCTTTCCACAGCGGCACGAGAAGCGGACGCGGTCGCTTTCGCGGCTGTGACCGAGATGCGTCTCCTGCCAGACCCGCTCGGCGACGGCCATGATTTCCGCGGCGAGCCGATCGGGCGGACAGGGTTTGGTCACGTAGCCGTCGGCTCCGACGCGTTCGGCCAGCCTTCGCGCGTCGGCCATGTCGATCACCGACAGGACCATCACAGGCACGTTGCTGTCCGTCTGTTTCAATCGCTCGCAGACTTCGAAACCGCTCTCTCCGGGAAGAATGAGATCGACGATGACGAAGTCGGGCTTGCGCATGACAAAGGTCGACTGCGCCTGGCCTCCGTCACGGGCGATGTTGACTTTGAAGCCCCGTTCCTCGAGTTGTTGCTTCAGCAGGGCCGCGGTCTGGGCGTCGTCTTCGACCAGCAGGATCTGATGGGGCGCCGCGCCCGGCGGCATGCTGTCGCTGGTCTCGACCGGAGGCATACGTGCGACTCCTGTGGAGCCGCCGGCTCATCCGGCCGGAAAGCTCCGCGCCTGAAGTGCATCCATACCCGAAAACGGGATCGAACGCAAACGAAGCCCGTGCAGCGGGTCACGAATTCCGGACCGTCACGGGCGAAAAAACCGCAGAATTCCCCCAGAAAACGCTGCTGCATTCGTTGACAATCCCGCGCGGCGACAGTTTACTACCGGGCATGACTGATCGGAACCACTGCCACTGAATTAGGGGAGTCTGCGATGGCGAAGAAGGAGGCCTCGGGCGCGAAGCCGATGTCGAAGACGGAGATCTACAGCACACTCGCGGAGCGAACGGGGCTGTCCAGGAAGGACGTCAGCAAGGTCTTCGATGAGCTCACGAACCTGATCAATCAGCAGCTCACGAAGAAGGGGCCGGAGGTGTTCAACATCCCGGGCCTGATGAAGCTCACCGTGCAGCACAAGCCGGCGAAGAAGGCCCGCAAGGGCATCAATCCCTTCACCGGGGAAGAGACGATGTTCAAGGCGAAGCCCGCCTCCAAGGGCGTGAAGATTCGCCCGCTGAAGGCACTTAAGGACATGGTCAAGTAGCGGTTTCGGTTCACAGTCCCCATCCCGGCGCTCGGCTGGCAGGCGCTCTTGCAGCCGGGCCATTCAGCTCAAACTGCAGCACAGCAACCGGTTACGTCGCCTCACCTCGTCTCGGCCTGCCCTGGCGGGCGGCCGAAAACGGGGTCGGGCGGCGTGAGCGGTTTTTCCGCGCGCAGCACGGCAGAACCTTGACCAGCCCACCGACCACCCGTAGAATCAAGTGGCTGCGTGGTGGAACTTTACGCGACGGCGCGGCGCGCTCCCCAGCCCTCCGTACCCGTCGAGCCACCTCCGGCAGGCCTCACATCAGCCAGGATGCAACGCATCGGTTGGACGGTTCCTCTCGCGGAGACGTGCGTGCCATGTTGGTCTTGTCGCGCAAGAAGAACGAAAGCATCATAATCGACGAAGGGATTCGGATTACGATCGTCGAGATCCGCGGAGACAAGGTCCGGCTTGGCATTGAGGCCCCCAGGGAAGTTCCGGTCCATCGCAGCGAAATCTACGAGGCGATCCGGGCCGAGCAGGCCGCGCAGGCCAACGACGATCCTTCGTCCGTGCGACCGGCTTGAAGCCTGACTTGACACTGCCGCGCATTTGCGTAACTTTTCTCAAAGCCGCTGGCCCCATCGTCTAGTCAGGCCCAGGACACCGGATTTTCGATCCGGTAACGGGGGTTCAAATCCCCCTGGGGTCACTCTGTAGACCGCAGACCGGCTGCTCGCGCTTTCGGCTCTTTCTCCGACCTTGTGCTCCGCCGTGGTCATGGATGCGACAGACGCCTGGCGGTCGTTGTTCGAGAACTGGCCGCAGGCTGTGCCGCGTCAGGGACTGCTCGTGACGAATTTCGGCGAGCAGATTTCGTTCGTCGACTTTCTCGTCTCGCCGGCCATCCTGCTGGTTGAGCGCGACAAGCCCGACAGCTACGGCGCCCGCAAGGTGATGGTGCAGTTCGAGGCTGTCAGTGCCGTGAAGATCACCTCGCCCATGGAGTTAGCCCGGTTCCAGGTGATGGGCTTTCAGGCCCCCTTCTAGGCCGCGGTGCTCTGCCGACAGCGGGTCGCCGCCTGCGGCGGTTTTGAATCCGCTTCGTCCGTCGGCTACAGTAAACTCACCGGAACCAGCGGCCGCGCTCTCGTGGGACGCGGCCCGCGTTTGAAAGTGCGCCTTCGTGAAGATCGAGCTCATCGGATCCGCCGTCGGCGCTGCGCTGCATCCGCAGCAGTTCGCCAGCACGTACATCGTCGAGGGGCGGGTGGCGATCGACGCCGGCTGTCTGGGCATCGTCTGGCCGCTCGACATCCAGAGGCGCGTCGAACACGTGTTTCTGTCGCACTCGCACATCGACCACATCGCGACGCTGCCCTTGTTCATCGAGAACGTCTACGAGTTCGGTCCGCGATGCCCCACCATTTACGCGAACCGCTCGACGCTCAACTGCCTGTCGCGCGACATCTTCAACGACCGCGTCTGGCCGGACATGATCCGCCTGGGCGACGAAGAGTCGCCGTTTTTGCAGCTCGTCGAGATCGCGAGTGAGCAGCCGCTTCAATTCGGGAACCTGACGATTACGCCGGTGGCTCTCGACCACATCGTGCCCACGCTCGGCTTTCTGGTGGAGGACGAGCGGTCTGCGGTGGCGTTCGTCTCCGATACGCTGCCCACCACCCGCATCTGGGAATTCGCCCGGACGAAACCGCACCTGAAGGCCATGTTTCTGGAAGCCAGCTTTCCAAACGACATGGCCTGGCTGGCGGAGAAGTCGGCCCACCTCACGCCGGCGACCTTCAAGGCCGAGTACCAGAAGCTCGGCCGCGAACTGCCCGTGATCGTGGTGCACGTAAAGGCCGCGTTCCGCGAGAAGATGCTGGCCGAACTGGCTGAATTGAATCTGCCAATGCTTGAGATCGCGGATCCTCAAAAGGCATACCAGTTCTGACTTTGGAAGGTCAGAGGCTGGCCGCAAGCCATTTTCCGAGAGCAAAGCGTATCAACATGGCTGAGCAGACTGCCCTACGAAGCATTGCGTCAGTGCTGAGCATCGCCGGGTTCATCGCGGCCGGCGGGTTCATTCTTGCTGGTCAACGACAGCCGGAAACCCAGCCTGTCGCCGCGCGCGAATCTACCGACTGGCAACCCCTCCGCGTTCCCGGCACGTGGGACGAGAACACCGAAGGAGCGCTGGCCGATTACGACGGCTACGCCTGGTACCGCTGTCTCGTGACCGTGCCCGGCGGTTGGAAAGGCAAAGAACTGCTGCTGGCTGTCGAGAAGCTCGACAACGCTCACGAGGCATATTTCAACGGCGTCCGCGTCGGGGGTTCCGGCTCGTTCCCGCCGACTTACGCGAGTGGCCTCGACCAGCCGCAGCGCTACAGTGTCAAGCCCGAGCACGTGCGGCCCGGCGAAGACAACCTCGTCGCCATTCGCGTGTTCGACCACGACGGCCGCGGCGGCTTCAAAGGGGCGGCTCCCATGCTCATTCATGGCGACAAGGCCATCGCCATGAACGGCCGCTGGGAGTTCCGCACCGGCGACGATCCTGACTGGGCGAAGGGGCCGACGAAGATCGCCAGTGCGGGCATCTTTTGGCGGGTGCACGATTTATCCGACGTCGAGCAGCGCTTCGCCGCTGAGAACGGCGGAGCGCTGCCGCCGGCCGAAGCCGCGAAACGCCTGGCTGTGCCCGATGACCTGAAGCTGGAGCTCGTGCTCGCCGAGCCGCACGTGCGGCAGCCGCTGTTTTTGAACTGGGACGAGCGCGGCCGCCTGTGGGTCATGAACTACCTGCAGTACCCCTATCCGGCCGGTCTGCGGATGGTCTCGAAGGATAAGTTCTGGCGGGCCGTGTACGATCGTGTCCCCGATCCGCCCCCCGCCGGGCCGCAGGGCGCCGACCGCATCACGATCCACGAAGACACCGACGGCGATGGCCGCTTCGACAAGCACTCGGCGTTTCTCGAAGACCTGAACATCGCCACGTCGTTCGCCCGCGGCCGCGGCGGAGTGTGGGTGTTGAACCCGCCCTACCTCCTATTCTATCCCGATCGCGACGGCGACGACCGCCCCGACGGCGATCCCGAGGTGCATCTCGAAGGCTTCGGCATGGAAGACACGCATTCGGCCGCCAACAGCCTGCGCTTCGGACCAGACGGCTGGCTCTACGGCTGCCAGGGCAGCACGGTCAGCGGCAACATCCGCCGTCCGGGCGAGAAGACGGCCGTGCATTCGATGGGGCAACTCATCTGGCGCTACCATCCCCAGAGCCGCATCTACGAGGTCTTCGCCGAGGGCGGCGGCAACTCGTTTG
>JAHWKJ010000388.1 GCA_019347905.1 Planctomycetota bacterium | reverse complement strand
GGGGCGTTGCTGTTCCCGCCCCGACGCGCCGCTCCGCGAGTCATCTCCGTTGCGATGTGTACGGTTAGTCCCGGTTGCTCCACTGCGTCTTGTGTGCCTCGCGCTGGTGTTGTTGACGTCCGGGTGCCGCGAGGAAGCCTCGATACGCGCCTTTACGGTCCCGAAGCAGGAGCTGATCGATCCGCCGCCGCAGGTGGAAGCGGACCAGACACCTGCGACGCCTCTCGTTCCGACGCGGATGCTGGCGGCGATCGTCCCCGGTGATGAGGATAAGGTGTGGTTCTTCAAGCTGATGGGACCGGATCAAGCCGTTGCCGCCCGCGAGCCGCAGTTCCGCGAGTTCCTTGAGTCCGTGCGGCTGGAAGGCGGCGAGCCGCGGTGGACGCTGCCGGAAGGTTGGCGCGCTCTGCCGGGGAGCAGCCTGCGTTTCGCGACGCTGGTGGTGGGCAGCGACGACGCGGGCCGCCCGCTGGAACTGACGGTCATTCCGCTCGGCCAGTCCGGGAATCGCGACGAATACCTGCTGGCGAACGTCAACCGCTGGCGCGACCAGCTTGGCCTGGAGGACATTTCCGCCGCTGAGCTCGAGCGGGAGTTGGAAACGGTCGAGCTGGGCAGTGGGACGGCCTATACCGTGAACCTCGCGGGCCGGGCCGCGGGACCGCCGTCGATGGGCCGTTCGCCTCTCTTGCCGGCGGACCATCCGCCGGTGGGGCCGGGCGGATTGACAGCCGAGCCGCGAAAATGACCGGAACACAAAAGGCGAAGAAGGGAACGCTAATAGGCACTAATCTCCACTAATGTAAAGCAAAGGACGGCCAAGCAGGATTAGTGGAGATTAGTGGCCATTAGTGTTCCAAAGGCTTTCTCTTGAGCCGATTCGACTAGTCACGGAGCCGAATGATGGCCACCGAAACCGTTGAGCGCGACATCGAGCGACAAACGCTGCGGGACGCCGAGGGCGAATCGCCCCTCGACGCGCTGAAGCGCGCCCGCGCGGAGGCGAATCCCTTCGACGCGGTGCTGCTCCGCTGCCTGCAGGGCCTGGCGTCGCTGAAGCTGACGATCGCGCTCTTCTTCATCGCGCTCCTCTTGGTGTTCTTCGGCACGCTGGCCCAGCACCGCAAGGACATCTGGCAGGTGGTGCACGGCTATTTCCGCACGCCGCTGGCTTACGTCGAGTTTCAGGACCTGTTGCCGACCTCGTTTTTTCCCAATATATCGCGCGAGGCCCGCGAGGACATGGAGGACGATGGCTTCTACATGCCCGGCGGCTGGCTGATCGGCACGCTGATGGCCCTCAACCTGCTCGCGGCGCACACGCTGCGGTTCAAACTGCAGGCGCGAGGCGAGCGGCTGTATGCGGGGCTGGGTGTAATCGGCATCGGAGCGCTGGCCACGTGGCTCGTGATCGCCAGCGGCTCCAGTGCCGAGAGCTTCCAGAGCACGAAACTGGTCGACTGGCCGGCGCTGTGGGCGCTGCTCCAGGTGGCGGTGGGGCTGGCGTTTGCCGGCTCGGTGTACCTGTGCTGGCGGATCGTCCAGGACGGGCGGTTTCCGCTGTGGGCGATACGCCTGGCACTGACGGTGCCGGGCATGTTGGGGGGCTTGTTCATATGGCTCGCCGTTGCCGATCGGATGAACGATTCGGGCATGCGAATCCTCTGGCAACTCCTGATGGCGTCGGTCGCCGCGGGAATTCTGCTGGCCGGGTCGCTGCTGGCGTTCAAGAAGCGCGCCGGTGTGGTCGTGCTGCACGCGGGCATCGCCGTGATGATGCTGGGCGAGATCGTCGCCGATAGCGCCGTCGAGGCCAGCCTGGTGATGGACGAAGGCCAGACGATGAACTACGCGCAGGACATCCGCACGGTCGAACTGGCGGTGGTGGATGTGTCGCCGACGAAAGAGCACAAAACGAGCTTTCTGACTCCGGAGCTTAAGGAGGCGAAGCGCCCGCTGCGCGAGGTGGCGGAGAACGTCGTCGTCGTGCCGCGGAAGTTCTTCGACGAGAAGGGCGAGGTCGTTCGCCATGACGCATTGCCATTCCATGTCGAGACGCTGACGTTCTACCCGGCCTCGCGGCTGGAGGATCGCGACGACAAGATGAACAGTCCGGCCGACAAGGGCGCGGGCCTCAAGCACGTTGCCCGGGAAGGCCGACCCAGCACCGGTACCGACGACAGCGTGGACATGGCTTCCGCGTATGTGCGGCTGATCGAGAAGAAGTCGGGCAAGGCCCTCGGGGCGTGGCTCGTCAGCCAGTGGCTCCCGTCGCAACCGGTGACTGTCGACGGCAGGACCTATGAAATTTCGCTGCGCTTCAAGCGGAACTATAAGCTCTATTCGATGACGCTCCTGGACATGGTCAAGCGGGACTACTTGGGGACCACCAAGGAGAAGGACTACTCGTCGCACGTGCGACTGCGGGATCCGCGGCAGAATGTAGACCGAAAAATTCGCATCTGGATGAACAACCCGTTGCGATACGCCGGCGAAACCTTCTACCAGAGTAGCTACCACCCGCCGCACGTCGTGACTTTCACCGATCCGTCCACCGGCGAGCAGATGCCGGTCCTTGAGACCGATCCGGAGACGGGCCGAAAGAGGCCGAAGGTTGTCGAGGGCACGGTCCTGCAGGTAGTCGAGAACACCGGCTGGATGATCCCCTACACCGGTTGCATGATCGTGGCTATTGGCATGCTGGCGCACTTTCTCCTTGTGCTGACGCGGTTCCTCAACCGTCGCGCGGTGGAAGAGGGCGTCGTCGCGACGGCCGTGGCCTCCGCAGCCACTCACGAGAACGATCGCAGCATGGAATCGGAACCGGCCCCGCCCGGCGGGAACGGGGATACCCCACGGGACGCCCGGAGCCGCAACCGGCGTCGCCGCCGACCCACGGAAACCGTGCAGCCAGTGGGCCGCCGCAGCGCATCGGAGCCGGACACCGCACCCGAACCGTCGTGGGCGCCCTCGAATGCGCTCAACTGGTTGTTTCCGATGGCGGTGGTACTGGTGTTTGGAGCGTTCCTGGTCGGTCGGGCGACGACGCCGCGGCACAAGCCGACCGAAATGGATTTGTATGCCTTCGGCCGGCTCCCGATCGCGGCCGGCGGTCGCACCAAGCCCATGGACACGCTGGCGCGGAGCGCCATCCGCGTGATCGGCTCCGGCAAGCGTGAGTCGTTCACGGGCCTTTTGGACGAAAAGACGCTCAAGCGCCGCTGGAGCGACATCCGTGCCGCGCTGCTTGAAGAATGGGACAAGCTCGAAGGGAAGGACATTGGCGACTTCGAGGGGGACCCGGAGGAACTCGACAAGCTGGTCGAGCGCATCGCCAAGAAGACCGGCGACGACAAGCGCCGCGTCGAGGCCGTCGTCGAGAAGCTGACGACCGGCCGGCAGCCGGCGATTCGCTGGCTGCTGGACGTCATCGCGCGGCCCGACTGGGCGGCGCGCCACAAGGTGTTCTATATCACCACGCCGGAAATCCTGCAGCTCTTGAATCTGGAGCCGCGGTCGGGCTTCCTGTATTCGATCCGCGAGTTTCAGGAGCGCTTTTCAAAGTTTGAAGAGCAGGCGAAGCACGCGCGGATGTTGCAGGAAGTGGCCGGCAACGAGGCCCTCGACCGCGTGCAGCGCAAGGTGCTGCAGCTCGACAAGAAGTTCCGCACCTTCACGCTGATCAATGCCGCCTTCACGCAGCCCGCGCTGCCGCCACTGCCCGATCCGCGCGACATCGATCAAGACCCACAGCAGGTTGCATCCGAGTTCACACGTTTTCGAACAGTGCTAGCCGCGCTGCGCGAAAAGCAGGTCGAGCTGCTGAGTTATGAGCCGCCGCTGGCGGTGCCCGTTGTCGAAGAATCAAAGAACGAAAAGGTCAACGTCCCGGCGCAGTTTCCGGACTTGGAATGGCTCGAAGCAGACCGGAAGGACTGGGAACCTTACACGGTCGCCTGGACGACCGATTTCGTGCGGCAGAAGCTGTACCACGTAAATCCCAATCCGCCCACGCTGGCCCTGCAGAACATCTTTGTGGCCTACGCCGACGGAGATGTGGCAGAATTCAATAAAGGTGTGGCGGAGTACCAGCAGAGTCTGCGCGGCGACCAGAAGCCCGAAGACCTGAGCCTGACGAAAACCAACTTCGAGGCCTTCTACAACCACTTCGCGCCGTTTTTGTGGGCGATCTGGATGTACCTTGCGGCGTTCGTGTTTGCGGCCCTGGGCTGGCTGGGATTTGCGAAGCCGCTCAACCGCGCTTCGACGTGGCTCATCGTCCTGACCTTGGGCGTGCATACGTTTGCCCTCGTCGCACGGATTTACATCTCGGGACGGCCTCCGGTGACGAATCTCTATTCGTCGGCGGTGTTCATCGGCTGGGGGGCCGTCTGCCTGGGCCTGCTGGTCGAGCGGATCTACCGCCTGGGCATCGGCAACATGATCGCTTCGGTCTCCGGCTTCGCCACGCTGTGGATCGCGTGGCTGCTGGCGGGCGACGGCGACACGTTCACCGTGCTGCAGGCCGTGCTCGATACGAATTTCTGGCTGGCCACGCACGTCACGTGCATCACGCTGGGCTACGCGACCACGTTCGTCGCGGGCCTGCTGGGGCTGCTCTACGTCATCAAGGGACTGTTCACGCCGCGGCTCTCGCCGCAGGAAGGCCGCGACCTGGCCCGGATGACCTACGGCACGCTGTGCTTCGCGATCTTCTTCAGCTTCGTGGGCACGGTGCTGGGGGGGTTGTGGGCCGACGACTCGTGGGGCCGCTTCTGGGGCTGGGATCCCAAGGAGAACGGGGCCCTGATGATCGTGCTGTGGAATGCCCTCGTGCTGCACGCCCGCTGGGACAAGCTGGTGAAGGAAAAGGGGCTGGCCGTGCTCGCCATCGGCGGGAACATCGTCACCGCGTGGAGCTGGTTCGGCGTGAACGAGCTGGGCGTGGGACTGCACTCCTACGGCTTCACTGAGGGCGTGCTCGCCACGCTGTTCCTGTTCGTCGTCAGCCAGGCGGCGATGATGATCGCGGGCAGCCTGCCGCGCGAATGCTGGTGGAGCTTCCGCAGACGCACGGCGATCGCCGGCTCAGACGGGGGCGAGTCGAACGCGTGAGGCCCTGCACGGGGTCAGACCCCTTTGCGGATCGAAAGTCTCGCCACGGTCTGCGTCGCACGTCCGCAAAGGGGTCTGACCCCTTCACCGCTGGCCCTCACGGCGCTTGTTGGGGCCGCTTGAGCGCCCGGCCGGCCAGGGCGCCGGTCGGTGCGCCGCGCCACACGGCGGGACGGCCATTCACAAAGACGTACTCCACGCCGGTCGAGTACTGGTGCGGCTCGTCGAACGTGGCCCGGTCGATGAGTTCCTTTGGGTCGAGCACGACCAGGTCGGCGAACATGCCCGCCGCGAGCCGGCCGCGGTCCTTCAGCCCGAGAATCTCCGCCGGCAGGCTGCTCGCGCTGCGAATCGCCTTGGGCAGCGGCAGCACCTTTTCGTTGAGCGCGTAATAGCCGAGCTTCCGCGTAAACGTGCCATAACTCCGCGGGTGCGGCTTGTCGGGGCCGGGAAGGTACGCCCGTCCGTCCGAGGCCGTCGCCACCCAGGGCAGTTGCATGATGTGCCGCACGTCGTCTTCGCTCATGCTGAAATTGACGATCGAGGCGCCGCCGCTGCGGGCGATGTCGAGCGCGAGGTCGGCCGGCTCGACGCCTTCGCTGCGGGCAATGTCAGCGACGGTGCGGCCGACCCATTCCGGACGCTTTTCGTAGCGGGCGATCCGCAGCACGCGGCCCCCGTCGCGCTTCTTGAGTGCGTCAATGACGGCGGTGCGAATTCGCGGTCCGACTTCAGCGTCGTCGAAGCGGGCAATCATCTCCTTCCGTCCGCCGGCGCGGGCCCACGTGGGGATGACGGTGGCATCGAGCGACGTGCTCGATGCGATGTACGGATACTGGTCGGCCGTAGCGACGCGACCCTCCTTGCGGGCCTGTTCGATCATCTCTGCCGCACGGCGCACCAGCCCCCAGGCATCCTGGCCGCTCGACTTGAAGTGCGAAACATGCACCGGCAGCCCGGCGCGGCGGCCGATCGACAGGGCCTCGTCGATCGCCGCCAGCAACTCGACGTTCTCGTTGCGGATATGGCTGGCGTAGATGCCGCGATGCGCAGCGACGACGGACGCGATCTCGACCAACTCGTCGGTCGTGGCGTAAGAGCCGGGAACATAGATGAGACCCGTGGACATGCCCCACGCCCCGTCGCGCATCGCCTGCTCGGCGAGCCGCTTC
>JAHWKJ010000387.1 GCA_019347905.1 Planctomycetota bacterium | reverse complement strand
TGGACGTCAGCCGCACCATCGAGCAGAAGCTCACCATGCTAGCCTGTCACGACAGCCAGCGGGCGTGGCTGTGAAAGCAGCACGGGCTGGACGAATATCTCGACGGCTGCCGCCGCTGGAGCGCCGAGCGCGGCCGCCGCATCGGCGTCGAGTACGGCGAAGGCTTCCGCCCGCACAAAGGCCACCCCTACCCGCACGACAACCGCCTACTGGAGCTGCTGGAGCGTGCGGGAAGGCTCGTCTAAATCAGCGCCGGCAATTTTGAGACATCAACTGAGGTATGTCCAAGTCGAACGTCGAAACGCCACCAGGAGAACGTCGCTGACCAGTGGGCATGTTTCACTTCCGGCCCTTTCGACCTTTTTGACCTTCGACCCTTTCGACCCGACGCTGTCGCAGAATCAACGCCAGCGATTCAGGCCAGGGCCACCGATGCACCCCGAACGCGTGGGACTCTACTCGATCGAGCGCAAGCTCGGCTCCGGCGGCATGGGCACGGTCTATCTTGGCCGCCGGCAGTCCGACGGACTCCTCGCCGCCATCAAGGTGCTGCCCCCGGCGCTGGCCCGCGAGCCGGGCTTCGTCGCCCGCTTCAACCGTGAGATCGAGGCCCTGCGGCAGCTTTCCAACCCGCACGTGGTCGAGCTGTACGAGCATGGTGAGGCCGACGGCACCTACTTCTACGCCATGGAATACGTCGAAGGCGAGACGCTCACAACCCGCCTGCGACGCGACCGCCGCATCCCCTGGCGCGAGGTCGTCGAGATCGCCATCCAGATGTGCGGGGCGCTCAAGGCCGCGCACGACGCGGGCATTATCCACCGGGATCTGAAGCCGTCGAACCTGATCCTCTCGACCGACGGCACGGTGAAGCTGATGGACTTCGGCGTCGCGCAGCTCTTCGCCGCCGGGCGCTTGACGCGGACGGGCAGCGTCATCGGCACGGCCGAGTATATGTCGCCCGAGCAGGCCGGCGGCGGCCGCGTCTCGAAACGCAGCGACCTGTATTCGCTGGGAGCCGTCCTGTACGTGATGCTCACCGGCGTGGCCCCCTTCCGCGGCAAAACGGCGATCGAGGTCCTGCAGCAGCACCGCTATGGGCGCTTCGACCTGCCGGGCCGTTACGTCGATGACCTGCCGGCGTGGCTGGAAGAGATCGTCTGCCAGTTGCTGGAGAAGGACCCCGACCGCCGCCCTCCGGATGCCTTCGTGCTGTCGCGGCGGCTGCAGGAGGGGCTGCGGCTTTCCACGCGCGCGTCGGAAGGGGACACCAGCGAGGGCGAAGGCACGTTCCATCCCGACACACCCACTGTCACCGCCGAACCGCGCGCTCTGGGCCACGCCTCCGACGCCTTTCGCAGCCCCGGTCCCGGCACGCTGATGCGAGATCTGGTCCGGGCGGAGCTGGAACGCAGCCATCGCGCGGGACCGATCGCGCGCTGGCTCGATAACATCTGGGTCCTGCTGGCGATCCTGGCGCTGCTTGTCGCCGGCGGCGTGTGGTGGTTTCAATCGCGCGAGCGCGTCGAAGACGATTCGGCGGCCGCTTTCACAGGCACGGGCATTGAAGCCGAAGTCGAGCGGTTCTTCGAGTTGGCGCGGCACTACCGGCGGATCGGCGACGTCAACCGCGCACGGCGGATTCTGGAAACCGTCGCTCAGCTTCTGACCGATCGGCCGGAGTCCACGGCCCTGCGCAGCCGCGTCGCACGGCGTCTGAAGGATCTGGACGAGGACACGCGCACTACAAACGAGACGCCCGAGCTTCTGGACGGAGTCGAAGCTCGCGTCCGGGGCCTGCTCGAGTCCGGCCGCCGCGAACAGGCTGAAACGCTCGTCCGCCGGCTGACCGAACTCTACGATGGAGACGCCAGCGCGGCCAATTTGTTGAGCAGAGTGCAGGAACTGGTCGACCTGTCCGGGCTGGAGCGCCCACCCGTTCCTCATCCCCGTCCGCGATAAGAGAAGCCACAAGAAACCACGGATCACACCGATTCCACGGATCAGTGACATCCGTACGCAAACGTCCAAAAGTTTTGTCGCTTGCGCAAATTTTTGAAGCCCGCGTCGACGTCGGATTTGAACAGGAGCAAACGAAGGAAACGGAGCAGAAAGGCTTTGGATACCTCCATGCCGAGCCTTCGTTATCTCCGTTACCTTCTGTTCACTTTGGTTGCGGCCGAGCGTCGCGAGACTGCGCGCTGGGTGATCCGTGGCCGAATCCATAACATCGCTGCACAATGAGCCCTCGATGATCGAACCGCTGGATCTGAAGCGTTACATCCGCAGCATTCCGGACTTCCCCAAGCCGGGCATCATGTTTCGCGACATCACGCCGCTGCTCTCGACGCCGCCGGCGTTTCGCGCCGTGATCGACCGCTTCGCGGATCATTTCCGCGAGCGCGACGTCGACACGGTGCTGGCCGCGGAGGCCCGCGGATTCATCTTCGCCGCACCCTTGGCGCTGGAACTGCGGGCGCGGTTCATCCCGGTCCGCAAGCCGGGCAAGCTGCCGTTCAGCAAGCAGTCGCTTCAGTACGCGCTGGAATACGGCACGGATTCCCTGGAGATGCACACCGACGCCTTGAGCGCGGGCGACCGCGTGCTCCTGGTCGACGACCTGCTGGCTACGGGCGGCACCATGGAGGCCTGCCTGCGGCTGACGGAGCGTGCCGGCGGAACGGTCGTCGGCTGCGCCTTCGTCATCGAGCTGGACTTCCTCCGCGGCCGGCGCCGCCTCGAACCCTGCGAGGTCTTCTCCCTCGTGCGCTACCCCGACGAAACGTAAATCCCCCGCGTGTGTGCGTCTCGGAAACTCGTTAGCGCCTCGAACGGCTGGTGGTGATGGTCACCGGGTTGGATGGCAAGGACGTGGAGCATCGGTAGTGTGGATTTAAATCCACACTACCGATGCTCGAGACGTCACCCCGTCACCCCCTCCCCGGCCACCACGCATCCAACCGCCCCTGCAGCCGCGCCAACACCTCTGGCTTCTCCGCGGCCAGATCCCGTTCCTCGTGCGGATCGGCGGCCAGATTGTAGACCTCCGGCGCGCTTCCGTCCGCAGGTACGATCAGCTTCCAGTCGCCTGCGATGCACCAGCGGTAGAGCAGCCCCGCCGCCGGACGATCGATGTCGACCACGTCGTGCTCATAGATGCCGCCGAACAGGGCGTCGCGCTCGCTCTTTCCACCGGCTTCGATGACCTTGAGCAGGTCAATGCCTCGCATCTCCTTCGGCGCCTCCAGGCCCGCTGCGGCGAGAATCGTGGGGGCCAGGTCGATGCTGGAGGCCAGTGCATCGTAGCGTCCGGGGCGGATCTGCCCCGGCCAGCGGAGCATGATCGGCGTGCGAATGCCGCCGTCGTAGGGTGAGCGCTTCGACTTCGGCGCGAACGGGTTCCGCCAGCCCTCCGGCAGCTTCGTCTGCGGCGTCTTCTGGATCCAGCCGTTGTCGGTGACGAACGCCACCAGCGTGTTCTCCGCCAGGTTCTTTTCCTCGAGATGGTCCAGCAGTTGGCCGCACGTCTCGTCGAACCATTCGCACATGGCATAGTACCGGGCCAGCTCGATCGGCCGGTCCGGAGCGCGGTACTTCTCCAGCAGCCGCTCCGGCGGCCTGTGCGGCGTGTGCGGCAGGAACGGGGCGTACCAGATAAAGAACGGCTTCTCGCCGCACTCTTCGATGAAGTCGAATATCGGCGCGAGGCCTTTGCGGCCGATCGCCAGCCCCTCATCGCCGTGCCTTCCGCCGCGCTTCGGGTCGCCATGCGTCATCCCATGCGTGAACCCGCCAAGTTCGTAGCTGCCCTCCCACCACTTGCCCGACTGATGGCTCAGATAGCCGGCCTCGCCCAGGAGCCGCGGCAGCGTCGGAATGCGGCGGATGTGCTTCAGCATCGCCGCCCGGTCCGTCCCCGGCGGCGGATCGTTGCCGGTGATCTGGTGCTGGTGCGGATACAACCCGCTGATCATCGTCGCCAGGCTGGGCCGGCACAGGCTGGAAGGCACGTAGCCGCGGGGAAAGACAGCACTCTCCGCCGCCAGCCGGTCGAGCCGCGGCGTGCGGATCACGTCGTGCCCCATGAAGCCGAAATCCGTCCACCGCTGATCGTCGGAAATAATCAGCACCACATTCGGCGGCCCCTCCGCGGCCGCCGCCGTTTCGAGCGAAATGGCCATCGCCACGTGCCCCATCATCAAAGCAAGGGCCGCAAAGGCAACGCGAATGCCGAAAGACATTGGGCGCTCCGTGTACTGAAGGATGGAATGGCCGATTGTCGCGGTCCATGCTACGCCTGTCGGCAAGTTTCGGCAAAGCAAATCGAATTGACCGAATCCTGTCGGGCGACTATCGTTACACCAACTACAAACTCAAACTGGTCGATTCCATTTCCCGCCCCGATTGACGCAAAGGACGTTGTGCGACTGTCTGTGAACCCCTCCGAACCTTCCCCCCGCCGCTTCTCCGATCTCGGCCTCAGCCCTTCGACGCTCCGCGTTCTCGAGCACATCGGGTACGAAACGCCGAGCCCCATTCAGGCCGCATTCATCCCGCTGGCGCTGTCCGGACGCGACGCGACCGGCCAGGCCCGCACCGGCACCGGCAAAACCGCCGCCTTCATGCTGCCGATCCTCGAACGCATCGACCACGACAGCAGTCAGACGCAGGCGCTGGTGCTCGGTCCCACGCGGGAATTGAGCGAGCAGGTCGCCGAGGAGGCCCGCAAGCTGTCGGCGGGGCATCCCTGCCGCATCGCCGTGCTGGTCGGCGGCCGGCCGATCCGCCAGCAGATGTCCGACTTGCAAAAGGGCGTGCAGATTGCCGTCGGCACGCCGGGCCGGGTGATCGATCTGCTCCGCCGCCGGGCGCTCGACCTGGCCCACGTGAAGTTCGTGATTCTGGACGAAGCCGACCGGATGCTCGATATCGGCTTCCGTCCCGATATCGAGAAGATCCTCCGCTGCTGTCCGAGCGAGCGGCAGACGCTGCTCTTGTCGGCCACGATGCCGCCGCCGGTCGAGCGGCTGGCGAAGAGCTACATGCGCGATCCGCAGCGGGTCGATCTTTCCGCGGACGGCATCGCGCCCAGCGAGATGATCGACCAGTACTTTGCGACCGTCGATTCCGACCGCAAGTTCCGCTTGCTGGTGCGGGTGCTGGCGAAGGAGAAGCCTTCGCAGGCGCTGGTCTTCACCCGCACCAAGCGCGGGGCGGAGCAACTCTACCGGCGGTTCAAGGGGCGGCTGCCGAAGGTCGCCATGATGATGGGCGATTTGCCGCAGGTCGTCCGCGACCGCACGATGCGGCAGTTCCGCAACGGCGAGATCCGGCTCTTGATCGCGACGGACGTCGTGGGACGCGGGATCGACGTCAGCGGGATCTCGCACATCATCAACTACGACATTCCCGAGTACCACGACGACTACGTGCACCGCGTGGGACGCGCGGGGCGGCTGTCGTCGGACGAGAAAGGCTGGGCACTGACGTTCGTCACGCGCGAGCAGGGGCCGCAGCTTACGGCGATCGAGAAGCGCATCGAGCTGTTGCTCAACGAGTATACGCTCGACGAGTTCCAGGCGTACCGGCCGCAGGCGCCGCGTCCGCACGTGGACGACATGGAGATCGAGCCGGTGTACGAAGTGCCGGACGAGGCGGAGTTCTTCAGCGTCGCCTGATGCATTCGCAGGCCGATCGCTTCGCTCTCGGTGGTTCGGGTCGCGGAGCGACGACTTTTTCGCCGGCGCCGGTCGAAGGTCCGGGCGGTCTGGCTTCACCAGATGGTCCGCGGTTGGATATACTGCGGCATTCCACGTTGCCCAAAAAGGGGGACTGTCCCCTTCCTGCGGTGCGGCTGCCTGTTCGACGGCAACGGGCAGGGGACTGTCCCCTTTTTTGGCAACCGCTCTTCAACGAATTCCACGGGAGTTGTATGGCCAAAGAGGAAGCCATCGAGGTGCAGGGCACGGTGAGCGAGGCCCTGGCCAATACGCAGTTTCGGGTCGAGCTCGACAACGGCCACGAGGTGCTGGCCCACGTCGCGGGCAAGATGCGCAAGCACTTCATCCGCATCGTGCCGGGCGATCGCGTGACCGTCGAAGTCTCCCCCTACGATCTCAACCGCGGACGCATCACCTACCGCGAACGCTGATGTCCTCTCTGCTCCGCGACGACGCGCCGACTCCGGCGACGCCGCCGCTTTGCCCAAAAAAGGGGACTGTCCCCCTAGGACTTGTGATTCACGAATCGGCCGAAGCACAAGCTGAAGGGGACTGTCCCCTTTTTTGGGC
>JAHWKJ010000386.1 GCA_019347905.1 Planctomycetota bacterium | reverse complement strand
ATCCGGCAACTCCTCCTCCGGCGGCGAGAACACCTCCTTGAGCAACTCGCGCTGCGCCGGCGGCAGATCGAGCTGATCCGCCAGGGCCGGCAGACCCTCGAGGATTTGCCCCAGTGTCTGAAACTCCTGCGGCGAAAGCTCCAGACCCAGGCCGCTGTAGAAGCGGATCGCCCCAGCCTTCGCCCCGCGGATCGCACCCAGCTCGACCCGCATCATTTCGCCCAGCACGTCCGGCACGTCGGCCTCGTCGAAATAGCCCCAGCGGTAGATGGCATACTCGTGCACGAGAATCTCGCGACCGTCTTCTCCCGCGAGCGGACGTCCAGCCACCAGCCGGTCCTCGAGACCGCCGTCGAGGTCGCTCGCTCCGACCACCCGGCCGATCCAGGAGTGATCGCCAAAGCGAATGTGGCCGGGCGATTGCACGTGCGGCACGACGCGCTCGACGTGGGGCAGCCGGGAGACCTCTTCCAGCCGCTCCATGGTCAGCGGCGCCTTGGGACGCCAGATGCGATGTTCCCAGCGGTTGACGAGTGCCGTCTTCAGCCGCTCGCGGCGCTCGTCGCTCATCTCGCCGGCGATGGTGAGCTCTTCCTGCGGGATGTCGTCGCTGCGGTTTCCGTAGTTGGGATGCAGCTCGATCCGCCGCAGCCGGTCGTCCTTGCCGAAGTGCCTTTCGACGGCCTGGTGAATGCCGCGGCCGACGGCCAGGCTGAGGACCAGCAGCATCGTGGCGATGACCACCCCCACCAGCGTCAACACCGTGCGGACGCGATGCCGCCGGAATGCATCGCCGGCAAGGACGCAGATGTCGAGGAGCCGCATGCGTTTGTAGTGACCGCCTTCAGGCGGTCGCCATGTGGACCGCCGCTCGAACCTGCGCTCGACACGCGCGGCTCACCGCGCGGTGCGTTTCACTTCCAGCAAATCGTCGCGCTCGTCGTAGGGCCGCACTTGAAGATACCAGGATTTCCAGCGCTTGAGCGCCTCGGCACGCCACTTTTCCAGCGCCGCCCGGTGCATCTCGTCCGTGGCCCCTTCGGGCAGTCCCGCGTAGGGGTCGTCCGGCAGGCCGAAGCCGGTGGGTTTGCGGCTGAGCGTGCACAACGCGTTGCGGGCTTCGATCAATACACCCAGATCCGGGTCTTCTTCGAGGGCGCGAATCATCACCCGCGCCAAACCGAGGTCGTCGCTGTGGCCCAGCGCCCAGAGTGCCGTGCGGCGGACTTCCGGCCGGCGGTCGTCGGCGAGCTTCACGAGCTGGTCCTTTTGGCCGATCAATTCCTCGCGGTCGCCGAGCTGCACCTGTTCGACGATCGCCTGCTGGACGGCCTCGACCTCCAAGCCTTCCTGCTTTTCGAGCTGCACGAGAAGCTGCTCGATCGGATCGGTGATTTTGCGGGCCGTGACGCGGCCGTCGTCGAGCACGGCACTGCCGAGGCTGTCGGGAAGCCCGCGGCCGCCTTTCAGGAGTCCGCCGCCGATCATCTCCAGCGCCCGCGGCGGCCGACCGAGCAGCTTGGAGGTGGCGCGGAGCAGGAACAGCACGCCGAAGGCCGTCGAGGGCCCCACGCCCGCTTCCTGGGCGCCCTGCCAGCTCCCGTCCTTCTTCTGCGTTTTGAGCAGAAAGTCGACGCCCTCGGCATACCAGTCGTGTCCCGCGATCTCTTCGACGCCGGCGAGCGCCGCCATCCGCTCCAGTCCATAGAGGTAGTACAGCGGGTAGTGGTCGACCTGGATGCGATAGAACTGCGACATCCAGCCCATGCCCTTTTGAATCGCCGCTTCGAGCGCCCCAGCCGGCACCGTGGGCTTGTAGTTGCGCTGCGCCGCGACCGTTTGCGAGGGCTGATTCTCCGGAGTCGTCACGTCGATGCGCGACAGCACGCCGAACCGCGTCCGGGATGGCGGCGGCTCTTTCGGCGCCGCCTGCAGGCCGGTCACTTCTCCCGCGCTCGGGTGCAGGTGCATGCGGCACATCGCGAGGCTGCCGATGAGCGCCGACGTCATCGTATGCGTCGGAACGCGTCCGGAGCCCAAGGGGTGATAGGATCCGGCACCGTTGGGCAACTGGGCGCGCAGGTGCCAGGCCGCGGCCCTGTCCCAGACCTGCCCAGGGATGTCCCCGCCGGCGCGCTCGGCGGCCCAGAACGCCAGGAGCGCGTACTGCGCCTGGCTGGTATCGCCGCCGCCGCCCTCAATGGTGACGCCGATGTAATCCCAGCCGCCCGTCGGCATCTGCTGGCCGATGAGATAATTGACGATGGCCTGAATCTCATCGCGCAGCCCTTCGGGGTCGAGCGCTTCAAGAAACATGACATCCACGGCGGCCTTGTAGATCCGATCGCTGTTCAGGCGATAGACGCCGCCGGAGATTTCCGAACGAATGCGGGCGAGCGTGCGCGCGATATGCGGCGAGCCCTTCGGCTCGCCTGCCTTCAGCAGAGCGTAGCCCTGAATGGAGTCCTGCCCGGCCCCGGAAGTGGCCATCTGCCCGCGCAGAAACTCCGCCGCCCGAGCCACCGCGGCCTTCACTTCCGCATCCGTGGCCGCCTCTGCGGAGCGAACCGCCAGCCCGGCGACAACTGATGCCGCCAGGGCCACGAAACCGCGCAAGATCCCCGACGCTCGAAACAATCGTTGATGCAAAACACGCTCCTTGCTGCAAACCGAGGCCGAAATCGATCCTAAGGCGGCAGCGGAAGCGAGTCAATTGCCTCGCCGCGCCGGCCCGGAAACACTAACCCGAAGCGCAAGCGAGGCACAGGCCATCTCGTACTCCGCGCTCCCTCGCTGGCGCTTCGGGTTAGTGTCTCATCCTTATAAGCGCGGTTTGTCCTGCCCCTCCTGAACGTACATGATGGCAGCTTCCAAGCTCTCGGCATCGTTGATGAACCGCTTGCTGCCTCGTTCCGCCCACCAGTTTTCGCGTATGGGCGCTTGCCCACACCCATCTCCTGCACCAGCCCGAAGCGCAAGCGAGGCCGGCTTGCTGGAGCGTTGTTCTCGCTCCCGTTCCTTCAACCGTCGCGTGCACCAGGCCTTGAATTGCACACGGATTCGATCGGGGTGGACAGGGGCGCTGACGACGACGTGCAGGTGATGGTGCGGCAGTTGACCGCATGAAGTTCCCATCCGCGAATTGCGCAGTGCTCGCGAATCGTCCGTTCCACGACAAGTCGCTGCTGTCGATCGAGGACGCAAGCGTCCTCGGTCATTTTCGCCCTGGCCTCCAGTTCGCGGACGGGATCGGGCAACTGCCAGCCGTGACGATACTCAATCCAGCCCCTTCGATCTCCCGGCAGCCAGGTTCCGTAAGTCGACCACGTCACAAAGAACGCCAGCGGGTCCGGCAGGGAACCTTCGCAACGCGGAACCGCTCCCGGAGCATTCATCCCGCACCGCCTCTCTCACTCTCCACACCAGCCCGAAGCGCCAGCGAGGCGCCGCCTTTCCCCAACCCATACTAACCCGAAGCGCCAGCGAGGTTTCTCATAACCCACACTAACCCGAAGCGAGGTCCTCCATCCCACGACGCACCTCCTGCGGGCTTGGCGGCGACAGAGCAGCAGCACTTCCCGTGCGTCCTCGCTGGCGCTTCGGGTTAGTGTGCGTCGCATTTGCGGCAGGCCGCGTTGTCGACGAGAAACTTCACGGCGCTGGCACCAGAGGCAATTCACGTTCGCGAAGCGCTTCGGCCGCGTACGCCAGCGCTTCGCGAATGTCGTTCGCAGTCAGGTCTGGATAGGCGCGCAGAATCTCTTCGTTCGTCATGCCTTCCGCCACCATGCCGACCACTGTCGCCACAGGGATCCTCAGGCCGCGCAGGCACGGCACCCCCCCCATCTGGTTTGGGTTGATGGTGATTCGCGTCCAGGTCATGGTCAGCAACTCTCCGTCGCGTCAGCCAGAAACACGCAACAGCGCCACGCCTTCCGTGGACGATGCTGGTGGTTTTTCCAGTGTAGTGGCTTTCCAACCTGCCGCCTACAACCAAGTCGTGCGACCATGCCGAGAGGGCGCGGCCGTCACCTCATCGACCGGCGACGGAACATGGCGTGCTGGTCGCACTACTCGCCCGCCGGGCGCTCCGCCAGCGCCCGCATGATATCGGCCTGCTGCGTCCGCTCGGTCCAGCGCGCTTTCGATTCCGCGGGCCAGCGGTGGTTCAGACGCCGCAGGTCCGGCGGCCGGTGGCCGGTGGCGAACGCCTGGTGCACCGATTTGCGCAGCATGCCGGCGCGGCCGATGTGGTCGATCGAGAGGACGCGGAAGCCCTCGGCTTCCAACAACCGCCCGAGCGTCGCCGGCGTGAAGTGCGTCAGGTGGCGCGGCAAATCGAGCGGCCACCAATTGGGGCCGAAGCGGCGGAACGTCCACGAATCGATGTTCGGGACGCTCAGCGCAAGGAGGCCGCCGGGACGCAGCACGTCGCGGGCGGCGCGCACCGTCTCGCGCGGCTGGTGCACGTGTTCCAGCGAGTTCCACATGGTGACGGCGTCGAACGATTGCGGGGCGACGTGCGCGTGCGGCAGCGTGCCGACGTGCACGCGGATGCCGGTGCGTCGCTCGACGGCCGCCGCGGCCACGGGCGAGACATCGACGCCTTCGACCTGCCAGCCGCAGGCGAGCATCTTCGCCAGGAAGTCGCCGCGGCCGCAGCCGAAATCGAGCAGCCGGCCGGGCGGGCGGAAGGGGACCCAGGTCATCCGCTGGCGGCTGCGGCGAATCCAGAGGCGACCCAGCACCGCCGAAAGGCGGGCGCCGACGCCGGCCGGTTGGGGCGGATAGCCGTAGTCCGCCCGCAGCACGGAACGTTCCAGCATGCGGTGCAGCTTGCCGCGGAGGAGTCCGCCGGCCTCGCGGTCGTCCCAGGGGCGGTACTTCTCGGGGTAGAACAGCCCGATGGAGCGGAGCGTCGGCCGCGGGTTGGTGAACTGCAGCCCGCAGGCGACGCAGCTCGCGACGGTAAAGTCGCCGCCAACGCCGGTCTGGCGGTCGCGCCCGGTGATGACGGGTTCAAAGTCATTGCCGCCGCAGTGCAGGCAGGCGACGGTTTCGAGCTCGACCGGCGTATCCGGGCCGCCGTTCTCGGAGAGTAATTCAGCCTGCCGAGGAGCGGCGTCCAAAACCTTCGTCCCTGCACGCATCGCGTCCCTCCGTGGCGGCGGAAAGGCGGGAACCTATCGGAGCGGCCGCGGCAGCGTCAACGCGGATTTGCGGATATCCGGCGATGCCGACCATGGCCCGCTGCACAAGCAAGGGCGTCGGGTTCCGGTTACCTTGCTTGCGCATCGGGCTATGGTTCCGGCGATGCCCATGCTTGACCTTTCCGCGGCCGCGTGACAGGCTGCGGCGATGATGCATTCTGGATACAGGCTTGCGATGGCGATATGTCTCATCGCGACCGGGGCGAGTGTGGCTGCGGATCGACCGGCCGGGACTGCCCCCGCCGCAAAGACAGTCGAGCACCCGCTGTCGGCCGAACAGCGAAAGCAACTGGCCGACCGCTATGCGTCCATCGCCGAAGAGGCGACGAACCGGCTCAAGGAACGGCCGCGAGATGTCGCATTGTTCTCGCGACGTGGGGATGCATATTTCTTCCTGGGCCGCTTCAAGGACGCCGTCGCCGATTACGAGCGGATGGTGGAACTGGATGCGTCGTTGGCGGCGGAGCACTGGCGGCGGGGCATCGCGTACTTCTACGCCGGCCGCCATAAGGATGCCGCCCGGCAGTTCGAGCTGTATCACAGCTACGACGACGTCGACCGCGAGAACGGCATCTGGCGGTATCTCTCGCAGGTGAAGGCCTACGGCCGCGAGAAAGCGCGGAAGGAATTGCTGAAGTACGAAAAGACCGATCGCGAACCCTTCCCGGCCGTCTACCGTTTGTTCGCCGGCGAAACAACGGCCGATGAGATTCTGCAGGACATCGAGGCGGCACGGCTCAACGACGCCGAGCGCGAGCAGCGGTTGTTCTATGCAAATCTCTACATCGGACTGAACCACGCCGTCGAAGACCGTCCGCAGGAGGCCGCGGTCCATCTTCGCCGTGCCACCGCCAATCGCTGGGCTTCGGATCCGAAGGCCGGGTACGGGCCGCACTACATGTGGCACGTCGGCCGCATGCATCTGGAGAAACTACTGGAGGCAGCGGACCGCCGGCACGGCGGTCGTCAGCGCCCCGAATGACCGCCGCCAGAGTGCCACGCGCGACCGGCGCTCTCTCCGGCTACTTCCCTCGCTGACGCTTCGGGTTGGTGTGCACGAACTCCAACATCAACCCGAAGCGT
>JAHWKJ010000385.1 GCA_019347905.1 Planctomycetota bacterium | reverse complement strand
TGCCAGTGCCACCCAACCCCCAGCGGCTCTGCGACTTCGGACTAATTGAACGGTATTGCGCCTAGCCCTGCTTGCCCGGGGCGCTCACTGCATCTCGCCGCCGTTCATGGCTGCGAGCGCCTCCTCGCGCGTGTCGAACAGCGGCCACAGCGAGCCGATTTTGATCGACTTGAGGATCTCGTACATCTGCTGACTGGCGCGGCAGAAGCACGCCTTGCCCCGCTTCAACTTCGCCTTCTGCAACAGGCGGATGATCGAGCCGATGATGACCGAATCGACGTAGTCGACGGCGGAGAGGTCGATCAGCACGTTCTTGAGCGCCGGTTCGTCGAGCAGCCGGAACACGTCGTTCGACTCGCGGTGAACTTCCGGATACGGAAACTTGAGAGCCGGCCCCTGCGGGATGACCACCAGCGTGGGCGCGGCCCGCTCGACCTTGAAGACAACTGTCGGATCCGGCATGGGTGCACTGGTGGGGGAGGCAGTCGGCGGGAGGCGGTAGGCAGAAGGCAGGCGGCAGCAGGCGACAGGCCACGGGAGGCCAGCTTCCGATTGTACGGGTGCGGTCCGCCGCCGAGCCAGTCGATTGACAGCCGTCGGCGATCAGCTTTCAGCGGTCAGCTTTCCAACGGTCAGCGGACGAAGCCCAAAGCTGATGGCTGATCGCTGATAGCTCGCGCCAAACACGCCTTGGGAGAAACACCTCTCGCGGGCATAATGCGGCGGCTTCACATCCCGCACAACCGGCACAACTATGGGCGATCCGACGCGGGAATCGCTCCAGCCGTCCGCACGCGCACAACCCGTGAAGCCTGCGGAGGATGCCTTCCGATGAACTCGTTAGCGCCACCCGTCCGCCGGTTTCGACCCCCACCGCCTCTGCCCGCGGCGCCCATGATCTCGCCCACCGCGTCCGCCTCCACCGCCGCCCGCACCCGCGGGCTGACGCCCGGCGCCTCGCCCGCCCCGGTCCGGCGGAAGATCTCGTCGATCCATCTCGTCGGGATCTGCGGCTCCGGCATGAAGGCCCTCGCCGAACTGGCCGGGGACCTGGGCTGGCGCGTCAGCGGGTCCGATCTCAGCATGGACGAGGGGACTCATGCGCGACTGGCCGCCCGCGGCCTCGTCGTGCATCGCGGGCATCACCCGCGGTTTCTGCCCGACGACGTCGACGTGCTCGTCCACAGTCCGGCCGTCGGCCTGGAAAACCCGGAACGCCGCCTCGCCGCAAAGCTCCACATCCCGCAGCTCTCCTACAGCCGGATGCTGGGCCTCCTCATGCGCAATCGCGTCGGCGTGTCCATCGCCGGCACGCACGGCAAGAGTACCACGACGGCGATGACGGCCACCATTCTCGGCGACGCCGGCTTGAACCCTTCGGCGATCGTGGGTGCGGAACTCCGCCGCACCGGCCGCAGCGGCTGGGCCGCAGAACGGGGTCAGACCCCTTTGCGGGCGAGCGATGCAGAACTTGGGGAGACGGGTGACCCGCAAAGGGGTCTGACCCCTTCTAGGGCCCTTGCGGGAAAGCTGTTTGTCGTCGAGAGCTGCGAGTTCCGGAAGAGCTTCCTCGATTTGTCGCCGAAGCTCGCGGTCATCACCGGCATCGAGCCGGACCACTTCGACTGCTACGCCACGCTGGATGACGCCAAAGCCGCCTTCGCGGAGTTCACCGCCCGGCTGCCGGCCGATGGTGGCCTGATCGTCCGCGGCGACTGCAGGGCGTCGCTGGAAGTTGCACAGGCCGCTCTCTGCCGCGTGCAGACGTACTCGCTCCAGGCCGGCAGCGACTGGTGGGCCGCCGACCTGAAGCCCGCGCCCGGCGGTCAGCGGTTCCGCGTATTTTTCCGCGGGAATTACTTCAGCGAGATCTACCTGCCGCTGTACGGCACGCACAACGTCTTGAATGCGCTGGCTGCGTGTGCCGTCTGCCGCGCGGCCGGGGCGTCGGCCGAGGCCATCCGCGAGAGCCTCGCCGAGTTTGCCGGCATTCGCCGCCGCTTTGAACCCATGGGCACATACCGCGGCATGACGCTCGTCGACGACTACGCCCATCACCCCACGGCCGTCGCCGGGACGCTGGCGTGCGCCCGGCAGGCGTTCGGCCGCCGCCGCTTGAAGTGCGTCTTTCAGCCGCACCAGGTGTCCCGCACGCGGGCGCTGATGGCCGAGTTCGCCCGCTCGTTCGCCGAAGCCGACGAGCTCATCGTGCTCCCCGTCTTTGCCGCCCGCGAAAGCGCCGGCGATGACGCCATTGACGCGGCCCGCGAGCTGACGCTGCGCATCGCCGAGACCGGCACGCGCGCACGCTTTGCGCCTTCTCTTGACCGTCTGGGAGCAACTTTGGACGATGAGGCCCGACCCGGCGATGTGCTCCTCACAATGGGCGCCGGGGACATCGATCGGGTCCATCATGAGTTCGCTCGCAGACTTCAAGGAAGTCACGCGGCGGGATGAGCCGCTCGCGGAATATACCTGGCTGAAGCTCGGCGGCCCCGCCCAGTACCTCATCGAGCCGCGCGACCAGGACGAGCTGGTACGGCTGATCGTCGCCTGCCGGCAGAGCGAGATCCCGGTGCGGCTGTTGGGCGGCGGGTCGAACGTGCTGGTGCGCGACGAGGGCGTGAGCGGCGTCGTCATCCGGCTGACGGCCGATGCCTTCAAACAGGTGTCCGTCGCGGGCACAACGGCCCGCGCCGGTTCGGCCGCACTGCTCTCGCAGTTCATTTCTCATTCGGTCAAAGCGGGCCTGGCGGGCCTGGAGACGCTGGCCGGCATTCCGGGCACCGTCGGCGGGGCCTTGCGCGGCAACGCCGGCGGACGCAGCGGCGACATCGGCCAGTTCGCCACGGCCGTCCGCGTGCTCACGGCGGCGGGCGAAGAATTCACCCGCACGGGCGACGCTCTCTCGTTCGGCTATCGCACCAGCAGCATCAATGAGCTGTGCATCCTCGAGGGCACGTTCGAGCTGATGCGCGACGACCCGGACGAGATCGTCCGCCGCATGCGCAAGCTGTGGATCATGAAGAAGGCCACGCAGCCGTTGTCGTTCCAGTCGGCCGGCTGCATCTTCAGGAACCCGCGGGGCATCGCGGCCGGCGCCCTGATCGAGCAGGCAGGCCTCAAGGGCACTTCGATCGGCGGCGCGGAAATCAGCGACCGCCACGCCAACTTCATCGTCTCGCACCCCGGCGCCGCCTCCGACGACGTGCTGCGCCTCATCGACCTGGCCCGCTCGAAAGTCGCCGAACAATTCGGCGTCGAGCTGGAGCTGGAGATCGAGATCTGGTGAGTGTCAATACCACTGATACACGTACTGGTGAAACTCACGCAGTGCGTCGGCACGTTCCGCGTCCGAGGCGAACGCGTTCAACTCCGCTCTCAATCCCCGCAGTCGTTCTCGCAGCCGTTGTTCCGCCCATTGGAACTCCGACCAGTCCTGCTGTGACGCCTGGGGCCCGCCGCGCCGCCAGCGCTCGGCCTGCTCCGCCAGGAGCGCGCGGACGCCTTCGCGGATCGTTGCGTCTTCGGAGGCCAGCAGGCGTGGAAGCTGCAACAGCCCCTGCTCGTCGATTCGCTGCACGCTGATCTGGACCGCCGGTGCCGGATCGCCTGCGAGGATGCGTTCTGCATTATAGCGCATGACGAGCGCGTCGACCGGCAACACGGCATACAGGTAGACGAACGCTGCCAGCGCCCAGAGCTGACGCCGCACGAGCCACACGACACTTCGCCGTGCCGCAATCTTCCGCTGCACGAGCACAAAGCCCACGACGACGGCCGAAATGCCAAGGAAGCCGACGACGCGGAGCCGCGTCATGCCGTTGAAGCCCACGTAGATCAGCAGTCGGTGATAGACCGCAATCGCCAGCAACAGGTTCTCGATAGACCACACCAGCGCGAGCCGCCGCAGAATCGCGAGACGTGGCTCGCGCAGCACGCTTCCGCGGAAGATGAGCGACAGCATCAACGTCGCCAGCGCCAGACAGACCGTCAGCCAGAAAGCCCCCTCATGGGCATAGCCGGAATAGTGGAAGCCGGGCGGAAACTCGCGGAACCACAACGTCTGAAATTCAAACACCAGGTACGCCCCGAACAGCAGGACGACTGTGACCAGCGTGTTTCGAAGCGCACCGTACAACCCGTGCGGACGCCGCTCCGCCGCGGCCGCCGTTGCATCGAGCGCGTCGGCGGTCGGCTCCTCGTCCGCCGGCACTCGCAACAAGGGTCGCAAAGCACCACAGGCAATCCACATCACCGCCAGCCAGAACGCCGCCTCCAGCAGATCAAACTGTTCGAACCACTCCCGCACGAAGCGCAGGGAACGCTCGATCTCCGTGCCGAACAATTTCGCGAGGTCGGGGTTCGCCAGCACGAACAACAGCCCGAACACGAACAGCGCGCCGGCCGGCAGCGCGACGGCCAGCCACGCGGCCGTGCTGACCGCCGGCAGATTGGCCCGCGCCGCCTCCCACTGCCGCCGCAGCCCCACATAACCGGCCATGACCGTATGTGAAGCGAAGACCGCCGTCCAAAGCACGTGCGGCTGCTGGCCATTGAGCGTCACCGCGAAGCCCGTCAAGAGGCCAAAGCCAACCGCCACCTGAAACGCCGTGCCGCACCACACCAGCTTGCCGGCCAGCAATGCGAGCATCGCGTATAAGACGAGCGTGTCCAGCCGCCATGCGAGCCTTCGGGCGGCGGCAAACATCAGCGGCGGCGCCGCCACCAGAAACGCGGCGAAGCCCGTAAAGCCACCGCCGCGATAGATCGTGATATCCGCCAGGCCGGCCAGAAGCACCAGCACGGCCGTCAGCCGCCACTGGCTCGGCACGGGTTCGACCGCCGGCAACGTGTGTTCCGATACGCGCTCGAGAGTCGAGACCGCCGGCGCCGAAGTCGAGGTTTGATCGGACATCCTGCATCCCTGATGGTTTGCAAGCCGGCTGTGCGACAGACTGAAGTCGCCGGCTGGATCATATCGTAAAAGGCGGCCGGGGACGAAAGATGGGAGATGCTCTCGCACGACCGTCACCGAAACTCATTTCAAAGACAGTTCGTAACGGGTACACTCGGAAGACAGGAGCGTGAAGGTTTCCTCGCGCCTCGCGAACGCCGGGGATCACATGGCAAAGAAGGGCACGACGCAGAACGGCCGCGATCGGCTGGAAGAGGCGATGGCGCTGCTCATCCAGAACGAGGCGGCGTTTGTCGGTCGTCTGGCGGACTCGGACAAACGCTTCGCGGAGTCTGACAGACGGTTTGCGGAGATGGAGCGCACGAGTGCCCAACGCTTCGCGGAGACGGAGCGCGCGAATGCCGAACGCTTCGCCCGGATCGAGAAAGACATGGCCGCCATCCTGCGAGTCCTTGCAGAACACGGCCGCATGCTCGAACGGCTACCCGAAGCCGTCCGCGAGAAAATCGGCTTCAAAGGGCCGAGTGGTCCCGACGACGACGGTCGATAGACGACACATCGCTCGGCGGATTGAGTGCGGCCAATGCGAATTCCCGTCGCGATCTCCGCCCCGGCCATCCTTGTACTCGTACTTCTCGCCGCTCGTCTGTCGCACGGCGTCGCGGCCGGCGATCGCTCGCCGCGGCCTCGGTCGAAGGCTGTCGATTTCGGCCGCGACATTTATCCACTGTTGAACGCCCGCTGCTTCGAGTGTCATCGCGGGGCGGACGCGACGAGCGGTGTGCGGCTCGACCTGCGGGCGGAGCTTGTCGGCGAGACGACCGGGCGGCCGCTCGTCGTGCCGGGCCGCAGCGAGGACAGCCGGCTCATCGAGCTCGTCAGCGGCCGCGATGCCGAGACCGTGATGCCGCCGCACGGGCCACGGCTATCGGACGCCGACGTGAAGCTGCTTGAGCGGTGGATCGATCGGGGCGCGGCGTGGGACGATGACTTGCTGCTGCCGGCGATCGAGGGGGCGGACCATTGGGCGTTTCAGCCGGTGCGCCGGCCGAACGTTCCCGTGCCGGCACATGGCTCGCGGGCGGTGACGCCGGTGGATGCGTTCATTCTCGCGCGGCTCAACACCGCAGGGCTGGAGATGTCGCCGCGGGCGCCCGCGCGGACGCTCATCCGGCGGCTGTATCTCGATCTCGTCGGCTTTCCGCCGCTGGATGACGAGGTCGAGCGGTTCGCAGGCGACGAGTCCCTCGACGCCTGGCCGCGGCTGGTCGATCGCGTGCTGGCTTCACCGCGTTACGGCGAGCGCTGGGGCCGGCACTGGCTCACCAGTCCGCGGCATCCGCTGGTGGCCCGCGTGTGGGTGAACCGCGTCTGGCACT
>JAHWKJ010000022.1 GCA_019347905.1 Planctomycetota bacterium | reverse complement strand
AGCATTCGTCGCTTTTGCGGCGCTGCGCTGGGGGGACGGGCGCGAGTTGTATGGGCCGCGCAGAGGCAAGCATGAGCGGGAGGCTGCGTGCGGATCGAGAGGTGGTTGATCTTGTAGGGCGGCGAGCGTGGCGGCGAGTTGCTCGCGGTAGTCGTCTGTGTCGCCGTGACGCTCGACGAGGTCGCCCAACAGTGTTCTGGAGCGTTCCAGCTTCGCGCGCGCAGCTTCGGCCTGGTGCGGCGCTTCGAGCAGCGCGACGTCGCGGAGCGTCACCGCCAGATCGCGTTCGTGCCGCGGGACGCCGGGGCAGTCGGCGTTGAGCAGTTCCAGAATATCGAGCGCGTTGCGGAAGGCCTTAAGTGCTGCTGCGCTCTCCTGCGAGTCGCGCCGCAGTCCCGCCAGGTTCATGTAGACTCCCGCCTGCCACAGCCGGAGGTCGGTGACGTTCGGGTTCTTTCTGGTCAAGGGGCCAAGCTGGTCGAGCGCCTGCTGGTACCAGTCGGCGGCCTCGGCGATCTCCGCAGACAAATCGCCCAACTGCCAGCAGCATTGCGCCAACAGGCTGCGGTCTTCAATGGCGTCCGGCTCTTCTTCAATCAACCTGCGGAAGCCCTCGACGGCCTGTTTCAGGTGCTTCGCCGGAACGGCCGTGTCTTCGGAATCGAGCAGCAGCCGTCCCAGATTGTACGAGCCTTTCGCCAGGTCCCGCCGCAAGCTGCGGTCGTCGCCGCGCGCGAGTTGGTCGCGGCGGATCTGTTGCGCTTCCTCATAACGGCGGACGGCCGCCGCCGTATCGCCTGTCGCCGCGGACAAGACGCCGAGGTTCATAACCGCATTCGCATGCAGGCGGTGGTGCTCGGCAGCGTCCGGAGCGATCTCGACGACGGTCCGCCGGAGATCGCGCGAGCGCTCGTAAAGGCGCCGAGCCTCGTCGCGCTGGTGGCGCTGAAACTCCAGCGTCGCCAGTTTGGTCAGCGTGTTACTCAGCGCCAGCAGCCGCTCCGCGTCGCGCGGGCTTTCGACCGCCAGTTGCTCCTGAACCTCGCGGGCCTTCTCCAACAGCGGCAGGGCGTCGACGGGCGACTCGACCATCTCGGTGATGACGCCAACCCGGTAGTACACGCGGCCCAACTCGTCCCGCAGCGAGGGGTCGTGCTGGTACTCCGCAAGGAACAGCCGATAATAGTCGAGCGCCTGCTGGAGCAACTCCTGCCGCAACGGCTGCATCCCCGGCTGATTGAGCAAAGTGTCTTCCGACACGCGGGTGAAGAACTCGTCGACGGCCCGCCGCGCGTGCTGGAAGTTGCGCTCGGCGAGTCCGAGATTTCGCTCGGCCTCTTTCGCCCGGTTGGCCGCGGCGATCGCAAAACCCGTCGAAACCACGGTTCCCGCCGCCAGAGACAGGGCCACCGCCGCCAGCAGTGCCGCCACCAGCGGGTTCCGCCGGCACCAACGCCACGCCCGCTCGACGCGGCCCACCGGCCGCGCCAGCACCGGCACGC
The DNA here is from genome assembly GCA_019347905.1 of Planctomycetota bacterium. Classification (GTDB taxonomy): domain Bacteria; phylum Planctomycetota; class Planctomycetia; order Planctomycetales; family Planctomycetaceae; genus JAHWKJ01. The sequence continues at coordinate 21,646 of JAHWKJ010000022.1, read as the reverse complement.
CGGCGAGGAAGCGGTTGAGATCCTCCACCAGCTCCGCCGCCGACTGGTACCTGCGCGACGGCTCCTTCGCCAGGCACTTGAGGCAGATCGTCTCCAGGTCGGTATCGACGGCGTGGTTGAGCTGCCGCGGCGATACCGGCTCGCGCTCCAGCACCTGCTTGAGCGTGTCGACCACCGTCGCCGCGCGAAACGGCGGCCGGCCGCACAACAGGTAGTACAAGAGCGCCCCCAGCGAGTAGACGTCCGAGATTGCCGTCACCCGCGTCATATCGCCCGAAGCCTGCTCCGGCGGCATGTAGCTGGGCGTGCCGACGATCTGGCCCGACATCGTCAGCCCGCTTTCTTCGCCGGCAATCTTCGCCAGGCCGAAGTCGGTGATCTTCGGCTGGCCGTCATCGTCCAGGAGGATGTTGGCGGGCTTCAGGTCGCGGTGGATGACGCCGCGGCGGTGCGCGTATTCGACGGCGGAGGCGATGGGGATGATGAGGCGTGCGGCCTCGCGGGGCGCCAGCGGCTGATCGCCGACGCGGTCGGCGAGGCTCTGCCCGTCGATGAAGGCCATCGAAAAGAAGTGCTGGCCCTCGTGTCGGCCGACTTCATAGATCGGCACGATGTGCGGATGGTCGAGCTGCGCGGCCGCCTCGGCCTCCAGATAAAAGCGGCGGACGTCTTCTTCACCGGCGAAGCGGCCGGCGAGAATCATTTTGAGGGCGACGAGCCGATTGAGCTTCCGCTGCCGGGCCTTGTAGACCACGCCCATGCCGCCACGGGCGATCTCGCTGAGAAGATCGTAATCGCCAAACCGCCCCAGCGATTTGTCCGGCCGCGCACTGCCGGCCGGCGATTCACCCGCGGCGGCTTCGACACCGGGAGGCAGCGTCGCCCCCATCGAACCCAGCCCGAGCGCCTCCGGCGTCAAGCGCTGCGTGGCGTCCGGCCCGGTGTGTTCCAGCGACGGCTCGGCCGGCCACGCGAACACCTGTGCCGTTTCGGCGGCCACATCCAGCGGCGCGGCGATGGCCACGGTATCGCCAGTGTCGGCAGCGGCCTGCGGGGACTCGACGAGAGCTTCGAACGAACCTTTGGAGGTCTTCTCGTGGTCCTCGGCCGCCAGCGGGACGTCCGATTCGACCGTCCACATCGGCGAGACGGCGATGGTCGCATCGGAGGCCAGCTCGTCCGTCGCTTCGGTCGGCCGTCCGTCTGACGCATCGGCAGCCGGTGCAGACTGCCTCTGCGGAGTTTTACCCTCCGTTTCCATCAGACTCCGGCCTCGCGTTCACAAGCGGATTGGGCGTGCAGTTCATTATCGGCCGTCGCACAGTGCCACGCAACGCGGGCGCATCGTGTTGGCCGTAGAGCAAGCGTCCCGCTTGCTTGAATCCAGATGCGAAATCCAGGTCGACGGTCTTCACGCACAAGCGAGACGCTTGTGCTACGGTCGAACGGACGGCGGCGCATTGGCTATGCTGATGAGGCACTCTCACTTGCGGATGTGCTTTCGATGTCCTCCACCGCCGCCCATATCGCGACTGGGTCGCCGGCTGACCTCAGCCTGCGGATCGAGACGCCGGAAAACGTCGTGCTGACTTACCAGCTCGCCGGCCCGGCCGCCCGGCTGGGGGCGTATGTGGTGGATCTGTGCATCCGCGCGCTCATCTTCGCGGGCGTGTGGCTGGTGATGGCACTGGGAAGCCGGATCTTGGGCGGTGCGGCCGAGGGAACCGTTGCCGGAATTGTGATGCTCACGTGGTTCGCCATGGAATGGGGCTACTACGTTTTCTGTGAGTGGGCCTTCAGCGGCAAGACAGTCGGCAAGAGTGTGATGGGCCTGCGGGTGATTCACGAACGCGGGCACCCTGTGACGCTGTGGTCCTCCATGCTGCGGAACCTGCTGCGGGCCATCGACGCCTTCCCGTTTTTGCAGCTTGGACCGGCCGTGCTTCCCACGCAGGGCGCGGCGCTGGTGTCGATGGTCCTCTCGCCCCGTCTGCAGCGGATCGGCGACCGGGCGGCGGGCACGGTCGTCATTTCCGAGCGCTTCGCCACGCTGCCGCGCGAGCCGATCATTATCGAAAAGATCGATCCGCTCCCGCCCGGAGATGTCAGCGGTCCGGCCCCGCCCGATCGCGTGCTGTCGCTGATCGACGAGTTCCTCAGCCGCCGGCACGTGTTGTCGCACGAGCGCGGCCACGAGTTGTGCGCCGAACTCGCCCGCACGCTTGCCGAGCGTCTGCACTACCGCGGCGACAGGCAACTCGTCGAGCGCTACCCCATGGCCTTCCTCGCCCGCGTTTACGTCACCTGGCTGCGACGCGACGAAGACCACGAGCAGGACGCAGGTGTCCCGTGGGCGGAGACCACGAGCCGCAAGCGTCAGCGCCCGGAGCCTGCGTACCCCACGGGGTCAGACCCCTTTGCGGACGAGCGATATTGAAAGTTGGAAAGCGGGTGAGCCGCAAAGGGGTCTGACCCCTTTACGAGCCCGCAACGGGAGGGCGATTGTGAACCGGCGGCAATGGATCCGCGAACGCACCCAGGCCTGGAAGCGTTTCGAGCGGCTCGTCAACCGCGTCGAGACCGTCCGCCGCAGGCGCCGCTCTGCCGCCGAAGTGGCCGAGTTCTCGCGGCTGTTTCGCGAACTGGCCGGCGACCTTGCGCTCGTGCGGTCGCGCGGCTGGGGCGAAAAGCTCGAATCGTACCTCAACCATCTCGCCGCCCGCGCCCACAGCGGTTTCTACACGGCCCCCGCCGGGAACTTTGGACGGCTGGTGCGGTTTCTCACCGTCGGCTACCCGCGGCTGTTCCGGGCGAACATCGGCTGGTTCGCCGCCGCCGCCGCACTGTTCTTCGTGCCGCTGGCGATCGCCTGGGTGACGATTCAGCACGATCCGTCGCTGGGAGGGCGCGTCGTCCCGCAGGAGAGGCTGGATATGATGGCGGCGATGTACGACTACGACCCCGACGACCGCGACCGGCCGTTCTTCGACGAATCGCGGGCCCGCATGGGCGGGTTCTACGTCTTGAATAACGTCGGCATCGCGCTGCGGTGTTTCGCCGGCGGAGTGCTGCTGGGCGCCTTCACTGTTTACACGCTGCTGGCCAACGGCATTATGATCGGCACGGTCGCCGGCTACATTCTGGCTGCCGGGCACGGAAAGGCGTTTACGAGCTTCGTCATCTCGCACGGTTCGTTCGAGCTTACGGCGATCGCCGTGGCCGGCGGAGCCGGGCTGATACTGGGAGATTCGCTCCTGCACCCCGGCTGCCGCACGCGGATCGAATCGCTGCGCGTGCGGGGCCTGGAGGCGGTGAAGATTGCCGGCGGCGCGGCCGCCATGCTGTTCGTGGCGGCGCTGCTGGAGGCGTTCTGGTCGCCGTCGGGCGTGTCCTCGACGCTCAAGTACATCGTCGGCGCGGGACTGTGGCTGCTGGTCGCGCTGTATCTGGGCCTGGCAGGTCGCGAGGACGGCACCGTCGCATCGGACTCGACATGACCTTTCGTACCAGAGCCATCGAGATTCCGGTCGCGGAGCGACCGGTCTACTTTGCCAGCAGCGCCTCGCGGCGGAAGGCTTCGAGCTGCGCATCCCGCAAATCCGCCAGCAGCTTGCGGCGGCGTTCCGCATCTTCCACCGGGCGGCCGTTCTCTTCGAGTCGCAGCCGTCCGTCGAGCACGGCCGCGTCGAGATCGTCGAGCAGTCGCTCGCGGTCGTTCGTGCCGTCCAATAGCGCGATCAGGTGCCGGCCCAGATCGCTCAGCCGCACCGGTTGATGCTTGAGGCTCGTCACCAGCCGGCCTTCCCTCGCCTGCCGCCGGGCCAGCGGCGGGGCGGCCGGCCGTTCGTCCACGCTGACGGCCCACCGTGGCGGCCGAACGCGCAACTCGACGAGATCGCGGGCGAATAGTTCCAGCAGGGCTCCGCCTAACGCATTGGCTTCCGGACCGCCTGCCGCAGGTTCGCCGCTGCCGCTGTCGCGGCAGCAGGCGGCAAGCAGATCCTCGAACCGCATAGCATCGGGCCAGAGGCTTCCCAGCCGTTCCAGGGCCAGCTTCACCAGCGGATGCGACACGGTGGCCTTGGTCCCATTCGGCGCCTGAAAAGTCGCGCCGGCTGCGGGCTGCTGCTCGACCGGCACGGGTGCGAGCCGCGTCGCCACGTACATTTCGCGCAGGTGCTCGGGCCCCAGGCGGCGGTTGAGCGGAATGCCGTTGCGGCACAACAGCGTGCGGCGGAACGTGCGGTTCCGCAGGAAATCGAGATACTGCTCGGCGTGGATCAGCCCGGCTCCCAGCCGCCGCATCGTCTCATCGAGCCGCTTGCTGAAGTTTCCGGCCAGCATCTCACTGAATTGCGCTTCGCCGAGGTAGGCCAGCTCGTGCCGCCCGGCCTTTTCGATGAATTCGTGGAAGAAGCAAGGCTCGTTATCGGTTTCGAGATGCTCGTGGAAGATGTAGGAATCGTGACGGTTCTTGATGACTTCGAGCTCGCGCTTCAGCAGAGCGTGGTAAGTCTCGTCGCCGACAGGGCCGGCCTCGATGAGAAAGTCCAGCAGCGCCCGCGACTGCTTGACCTGCATCTGAGGGTCTTCGAACTGCCGGGCGTGATACAGCATCATCCGCCGTACCATGCCCCGCATGAACCACCCGGGATAGGTGTTGTAGCTCACGTAGGCGACGCCATTGGTCGCGAGCGACTCGGAGCAGACGCGCAGGATCGCGTCCTGCACGTCCGGCGGCACCCAGGAATACACGCCGTGGCAGATAACGTAGTCGAACGGCCCATCCGCGCCGGCCACCTCCGCGATGCTGCGCCGCTCCAGCTCGATGTTGCTGAGGCCCAGCTCCGCGACAAGCGCGCGGCCGACGTCGATCTGCCGCGGCGAGAGATCGACGCCCAGAAACCGCGCTTCCGGCATCGAGGCCGCCAGCGGGATGAGGTTCCCGCCGCTCGCGCAGCCCAGTTCCAGCACGCGGGCGGTCTCGGGATCGGGCGGCTGCATGCCGAACAAGCGGCCGATCGTGGCCAGGTTGTCCGGATGCGTGCGGTCGTAGGGATGGCTCTCGTAGGGGACGGTGTCGTAGCTCGTGCCGCTGGTTTCCGTCGTCGCCGGGGCGTCGTTCATGATCGGGAGACCAGCGAAGAGAGCCGCCGGGGAGACTCGAACTCCCAACCTGCGCATTACGAATGCGCCGCTCTGCCGATTGAGCTACAGCGGCGAAAACACTTGTTTTACAGGGCCCACGGGTATGTGGTTCATCTTCTCAAGACGGGGCTGACGCCTCTTTTGACGCCAGCAGTAAAGATGCGATCACATCAGAGCGCGACCGCGGTCGCGAAGCAATTGAACCGCACAGCCCAGTAATTGAACCGCACAGCCCGGGGTGAAGCCCTGCCGAATGCTACCAAATCTGCCCCCTCTGGCAAGCCGTCGAAGCCCTACACTACAAGCGGGTGCGGATCATCGGGCACGCGCAGACCTGGTGGGCAAACATCAGCGCCGAGGTCCCGCCGCCGGAGAAGACGCTGTATCCCACCGGCCCGGTCAAACCGGGCGGTTTGATCGACCGCCTGCTGGGCGAGTACCCGAACCTGTACGCCGACCTCTCGGCGGGCAGCGGCTATACCGCCCTGACCCGCGACGAAGATTTCACGCGGGGATTTCTGGAGAGGCACCGCCGGCAGATTCTGTTTGGCAGCGACTGCCCCTGTCGCGACGGCCGTGGCGAAAACTTCAAGGGCGTGTGCTTCAGCACGCGGTTGCAGGCCCTGCTGCGGCGACTGGTCGAGGACGAGGACGCACTGGCGGACGTTTTCCGCAACAACGCGCTGCGGGCACTCGAAGGGGCATGATCATTGGGCGATAATTCGACAGGTCGCGCGAATGCTTCCTTTTGACGCCTACATGTTCGTCGATTGGAGCGCCGCGACTGGTGCCCGGCCCAAACAACCGACGGCTGACTCTGTCTGGGTCGCGGAGCTCGTGCCGGCGCTACATTACCAGCAGGAGACTTATCACCGGACACGGGATCGCGATGGTCGTTTGGGACAGGTCCATTTACCGTCAGCGCCCTTCGCCCGGGCGGCTTACGCCCAGTCATTCCAGTTGGCAAACGCGCGATCGCGAATGCTCCAGGCCGGCTCGCTGTGCTTCAAGTGGGCGACGTGGTGGCCGCGGTGACTGTGGTCGTGGTGCCCACTGTCGCCGTCCTGGCTGTGGAGGCAGCCGTGCGGCGGATGCAGGCGGCTGTACTCGAGCGTCACCTGCGTCTGCATCGAGAAGTTCGGTCCGAGCACGACCTGCGACGATGATTCCAGTCCGCCGGACGCCCGGGCGAACAGCCGCTCGCCTTCGGTGATCTCGCCGGTGCTGGCCACCTGAATGACGCCGGTCGCGGGATCCATGCCCGTGATGTACGACGTGTTCGTCGTCGTCACTTCGCCAAACGTCATGTGTCCGCCGCGCGTCTGGAACTCGATCGTCGAGACGCCCACGGTCCCCACGAACCCGTATTCCGGGTGGATGATCGGCGTCAGGACTTCCTCGTAGGTTCCGGCGTAACGCCCGTTGCTGTAGTAGACCTCTCCCGCCATGTACACCGGCAGCCCGGTGGCCGGATCGTACTGAATTTCGGTGCCGACGATTGTCAGCGTCATGTCCCGCGTGGGGCCGGCGTGCTCGGTGTGCGCTTCGAGGCATACTTCCGCGGCGGCTTCCGGGGACGCAGCGCTGAGCAGCCTGCGCGATTCGAGCGCCTCGCAGGCGGGGAGTGGCCGACGTTCCGGCGATCGACGCCGACTGCGGATTCCGGGATGACGAAACTGAAACAGACTGCGGAACCACAGGCGGCGCAGCATGGGCACCATCCTCAAGAGGAACCAGGTCCTGAAAGATCGGGGATGTGAGACAGAGCCACGAGACGTGCTGCTCAACCGTAAGTCGCCGCTGCGGTCAGTCAAACGCTCGGTGCGACGATTTGCCCGAAGACGCACGGTTCTCCCGATGCCCGGCCGGATCTTGCGACACGCCGTCATTTCGCCACATGTTTCGCGGCCGCCACACGTCTGCTGCTCCGGCGAAGCACGGCGAACGGTCAATCGCTGAGCGCTTGCCGCAATTCCCGCGTACCGTAACAGCACGCCCACAGGCGTAGCCTGTCGCGGCGGTGGAATCCTGCGGAAGTCTCAGAAGCGGACACCGCGTCCAGCGGCGACCGCTGCTGTCTCCAATCCCGTCTGGGGAAGCATTCCCAACGATGAAATCGGCCGAACTGCGTTGGTGAACGGGTCGCCTTCGCGAGTTGGTGTGCTAAGGTTTCACGAGCCCTCGCGTGACCGGTCGCGTCCATACCGGCCGCAGCTCGGTCCGGCAGACGTGCACAGGTGGTCCGACGGAGCCAGGAGCGCCCGACATACCGATGAGCATCGATTCCGGGCAAGACGGGCGTGGCGCAGTCGTCATCGGCAGCAGCCTGGCAGGGCTCCTTGCGGCTCGTGTGCTCAGCACTCATTTCCCGCGGGTGACTCTCATCGAGCGGGATGAGGTCCGTCATCAGGCTGAAGTCCGGAAGGGGCAGCCACAGGCCCGGCATGTCCACGGCCTGTTGACCAGCGGCCTCAATGTGATGACCCGCTACTTCCCCGGCCTGCCAGAGCGTCTGAGGGCGGGCGGTGCACGGCTGGTCGACTTCGCCAAGGGCCTCCGCTGGCACGCCGCCGGCGGATACCGGCTGCAGTTCGAGACCGGCCTCCTGGCCGCCTTCGTCAGTCGGCCCTTCCTGGAATGGCAGATTCGCCAGGAGGTGCTGTCCAGACCCAACGTCACCCTGCTGGACCACCGCCACGTCACAGCGTTGCTGACGACGGACGATCGCGACCGTGTCGTCGGCGTGAGTATTCGCGGGAGCGCCGGTGGGTCGGACGCGGAACTGCGCGCCGACCTCGTCGTCGATGCCACAGGTCGGGGCTCACTGACGCCGAAGTGGCTCGAAACGCTCGGCTACCGCAGGCCCGAAGAGCACATCGTGCCGATCGATGTGCGCTATACGAGCCGGATCTATCGCCGCCGGCCGGGTGATCTGCAGGGCGCGGAGGCTGTGCTGATCAGTCCGGCGCCGCCGGAGAACAACCGCCTGGGCGCCCTCTTCCCCATGGAAGATGACCGCTGGATCGTCTCCCTGGCGGGCTGGGGGGGAGAACACGCACCGGCCGACGAGGCTGGATTTCTGCGGTTCGCGCAACAACTGCCGGCCCCGGATATTGCCCGCCTTCTGCCGCGGCTGGAACCGCTGAGCGAGATCTTCACACAGGCGTTCCCGGCCAACCGGCGGCGTCACTTCGAGCGTCTGTCCGCGTTTCCGGAAGGCCTGCTCGTGATCGGCGATGGCGTGTGCAGCTTCAATCCCGCCTACGGCCAGGGGATGACCGCCGCCGCCATGCAGGCGGCGGTGCTGGATGACGTGTTGTCGGCAGGGCCATCGCACAGGCGTCTGTGGCAAACGTATTTTCGACGGGTGGCGAAGGTCGTGGACACGCCGTGGCAAATGGCACTGTGCGAGGACTTCCGCTTTCCGAAGACTCGAGGGCGGAGACCCATCGGCAGCATTCCCATGAACGCCTACCTTGCCCGGGTCCAGCGGGCGACGCACCACGACCCACTCGTGTACGGCGCCTTCATTGAAGTTCTCAACCTGATCGCCCCGCCTGGTCGCCTGTTTCTGCCGACCATCCTGTGGCGGCTGTTTCGGAATTGGTGGCGCGGCGGAGCGGACTCAGAGCGAGGCCGTCGGCCGGCCGGACATCTGCAAACGACTTGTCCTGCCAATCGCGCGACACAGTGACAGGGGCAAGCCGTCCTACACCAGCGGGCCCAAAGCATCGTTCGAGTACATCCCCGAGCGTCCGCAGGTGACGCTCGACAGCCGGCTGCAGAAGGAATTTCCACGAGGCTCAGTCGAAGTATGACTTCAACAGGTCGCACTTCGACAACGTCCTTCAGGCGATTCGGGCCGGCCGGCCGGAGATGGTCAACAACGAGACGTAGGCTTGGCTGCACTTCGACCTCGTAGCGATGGTTTGATTCTGCCTGCCAGCCATGAGTTGTGCGGCGTGGATTGAGGTGCAGATGCCGATTATAGTGTTCACGTGTGGTTGCTGCTGACGCGAGAGGAGCGAACCGTGCCGTACGCAAAGTTCGAGCGAATCCTGCTGAAAGGCCACCCGGAGCTCAACGAGTGTACAATCGCTGCCGGCGCTTCGGCGGAACAGAGCTGACGCCGAGTTCAATGAGCCGGATCGACCGAGGCGGCGGCTCCGTGGTTCTCGACATCGGAGCGAGCGAGTGCCGCAGCGGCTGTCTGCCACCTCCACCGTGAGCTTGATATGGCCGGCCGATCGAATATGCCATCCACGAGATCTCCCGCGTTCTTCCGGACGGGAATTCTCCTGGCGGTGATGGCGGGACTGCTGGCAGCCTTGCTGTGGCAAAGGCACGCGCAGGATGCCGAGGAGAACAAGAAGCTGGCGGAGCAGGCCGCAGCGCATGCACGCCACGCAGCCAAACCGGACTACGACAATCCGAAGGGTCGGGCTGAGGTTCCCCTTGAGACCCCAGACTATCTCGGCGAGCCGGGATTCGGAATCGAGGGGGACGAATCCGGCGCCGGGGCCGCTGCCTATGAGCAGGCCCGTGCGGCAAGTCGAGCCGTCGCCAGTCTGAAATCACAGAGAGCCGCCGCTTCTCCACGACAGCGGTTCAGCGTGCCGAATTCATCCCGGCTGCCCACCTTGAAGGATGTTCGCGAGAGATACCTCGCATTTCGAATGCGGGAGCTGAAGGCATACCAGGAACTGACGCAGGATGAGGGTGAGGCCAGGCAGGCCGGCGAGCTATTCCTCCGGGGGTACATCCTTAGCGCCTGCCAGTCGCCGGACGCTCCTGCCGCCGATGAACTGGTCAACCTCGCTCAAGACGCTACGGCAGCGGAGAGCCGGGACCCGCTGGTTCGCTCTTACGCGGCCTATACGCTTTATCGCGAAACAGCCGATGCCCTGTCTGCCGAGGAGGTGTGGTCGGAGGTCGTCCAGGAGTTGCGCGAGACAAAATATCCGCGCATCGTACATCTTTACACGCGGCTCTTCGCCTACGACGTCGCGAAGAACACTCGTCTTGTCACCAAGGAGCGGCGACAGGCGCTGGTGGTGACCATTGTCCGGTGGCTGGAGGAAGAGACCCGGCAACCCGAATGGGCTGACTGCGTCCACGAGAAACTCGAACAGATCTGGTCTTCCGCTGAGCTGGATCTCCGAAGGGAACTGGTCTTTGGATGCCTGAACTCAGGAGGCGTTGATCGGTTCATCGTCCACTGGCTCGTCGGGAGCTACGAGCAGCAACACGGCTGGCTGGATCGAGGTCACAAGTGGGCGCAAGACACGACGAGCGAACGTTGGGCGGGCTTCGGCAACCACATGGACATCGCCGCGACGCACCTGCAATTCGCGTGGCTGCTGAGGCCAGAGTCGCCCTATCCGCCCGCTGAAATGATCACGGTCGCGCAGGGCGGGTTCGATCCGGAGTACACGCCTTACGACTGGTTCCTTCGAACGGTCGAATGCCGCTTCGACCACTACCCCGCGTACTCCCGTCTGCTCACGTCGTTGCTGCCCCGCTGGGGCGGCAGTCTGAAGCATTTCGAGCAGTTCTCGCGCGGCTGCCTCGAAACAAATCGCTTCGACACGTTCGTGCCGTATGCGTTTCTGGACATCCTGAACTTCGTTCGGAAGTGGGAGTTCAAGAGTGACTGGAGTCGCTTGAAGACGCTCGGGGCGGATGCTCTCACTGACGATTTCCTCGCGAGGCGCGAACGCTATCGAATGGCCCACCCTGGAGTGACGCTGTTCGGCGACTCCGCAACCTACCGTACGCGGCTCGGCCTCCTGCTGGAACACCTCGGCCGGCCTGCGGACGCGGTCGCCGAATTTCGCCAGGCCAATGGCGACGTCGATGCGCTTGAGCTACAGGATCGCAACCGGCCCGGACGGCACTTGCTGCGCCTGCTGCATGCCGCGCAGGGAGACGTCCGCGAGCGCGTACTGGCCTTCGACGAGCGCCTGCGGAAGCGCTGGCCTGCTGATACGGATGCCGCAGAATTCGGACGCCTCCGACGAGAGTTGATCGAGCTGCGGCAGACGGCCGGGGACGAGACGGCGGGCGAATACTATCGGCATGCGGAGCGGATGCTGGAACAACTGGAAACATATGTTCGCGGCGAATGGGTTCATCTGGAGTTGTCCGACGGCGGACTGGGGTGGGAGATCCGAGCCGACGACGTGCGATTCGCCGACGGCAGGGACGAAGTCCTGCTGTCCCGGGAGGCCGGCCGCACGCCCCACATCTGGGCTCGGCCGCTCGCGCATTTCGAGCCGCCGTTTCTCGTTGAAGCAGACGTCTCGCACGTCAACTTCCCCGTGTTCATCGAGCGGGTCGGAGTGACCTGGTCCAGGCCCGACCTGTGGAGCGAAGCGGACTGGGACCTGAAGCAGCTCTTTGCCGGTCTCAACGCCCGCTGGACGATTGCCCAAACGGATGAACGCGGCAAACTGTTGCAGCGAGGCCGACAGCGGTATGTCGAGAGCGCGGAGTTTTCGACGGCCACCGGACAGCGATTTGAGCCGTCTTGGACGGGGAAGGACCGACCGGGAGTGCGCCGTCTAAGCTGGAAGCTGTGGAACAACGTCTTTGAAGCGCAAGTCGGCGGTTTTTCGTCGGTTGTTCATCTTCCAGAAGCAATCGCGGCGGACGGGATTCTGAGCTTCGGTGAACCCTATCCGCAACGCGATCACCGGCGGTTGCAGCACCATGCGGGGCAAAGTCTGCTTTCCGGCGTCAGAATCCGCCGGCTGCGGATCAGCCCACCACCGGTTGAAGATGCTCCCCCTGCACAGCGGGCGCTATACTGGTCGCAGCGGGCGGCCGCTGACGCCGATGATGCCATTGCTCAGCTCCAGCACTGTCAGTGCCTGTGGCGGCAGGAGGCAGTCAAAGAGGTTCTGGCTAAGTCGGAAGGCATTCTCACGCGGTGGCCAGAGATGAAGGGTGTTCAGCGATTCCGCGGTCTGGCGCTGCTCCAACTGCGGCGATATGCGGAAGTTCTGGAGGCTTTCAGGGCGGCATTCGATGAACCAGGTGACGATCTGGAAGCGTACCTTGCCGCTGCGGAGATCCTGGCTGCGGCGCCGCAGGCAGATTTGCGGAATGGCAGGGAGGCGCGTGGCATCGCCCGGATGGTCAGGCACAGCACTGCCGAGCCAGGGGTCCGCACGTTCGCCGTACTGGCCGCAGCGTATGCGGAGGCGGGCGAGTTCGAGCAGGCCCGCGAAGCAAATCTTCAGGCCATCGAACTCGCTCCCGATGACCTGAAGCAGCCACTGCGGGAGCGGCGGGAGCTGTATGAGTCGAATACGCCGTTCCGGCTGCCGATGGCCGAACCCGCTGATGCCCTTCACGCTCCCTGACGGCGGCGCAATTGCGCAGGGGCTGCGTGGCTGTCGGAATGCCTCGATACGACCGCTGAATGAAAATCGGTGCTGCCCGGCACGCGAAGCGACGCCAGCCGGCCCGTTCCGCCGGTGCTTTGGCTCCAGCCACGAGCGCGACGCATCGGGCCGGACAATCACGGTCATTTACATGGCCGATCTTCAGGTCGAGCGCTGAAGCAGCGGCGCTCCAGATGCACGCCATTTTCCCCCCCCGCCTGACTCTGCGGCGTATTTTCCCGAATGAGCACCGTGAGGGTTCGCGGCCCGTCGAGCATCGATTGTGGATCTGAACCAGCTTGCACTCTCGCGAGCGGGGGAATACCGTAGCGCGCGCGGGCCGGCTCTCAGAAGCGCCCTTCGCAGTTGCTGCCGGAGCGGTGCTCACTCGCGTGCTCCTTGAGTGGAGGCCTGACAATGTCCGCCACTGCTCCGTCTCGCCGCCCGGTTCTCGCCGTCGCCGCTGCGGTCGTCTTCCTCTTCACCGCCGGCCGCGCATGGCCTCAGGGGACAGTTCAGAACGTCACGCAGCGGCCCTTTGTGGTGGGCGTCGTGCCGGTCGTCGGAGCGGGGGGCGTCGGCGGCGTGAAGGTGGACGCCCGCGGCGTTGTCAGCCGCGTCGACGAGGACGCGACGGGCGAATTGAGCCGGGTACGAAGGGACGCGCTCTCGCCCGTCCCCGGCAGCCTCGATGCGACGAGTCCGCTGCGGATGGTCTCCCTCGGCCGACTGTCGGCGGAGATTCTCGAACGCAAGCGCACCGGCCGGCCTCTGCCCGATGACGTTCAGTATCTGGCGGGAATGCAGACGCTGCGCTACGTGATGGTGGATCTCGACGAGCACGATCTTGTGCTCGCGGGCTTCGCCGAAGGCTGGACCGCCGGCGCCGAGGGCTGCGTGATGGGGCGAACCACCGGCCGGCCGGTGCTGCGTCTGGACGATCTGGTCGTGGCTTTGCAGTCGGCTCCGGAGGCGGCGGAACACGTCATCAGTTGCTCGATCGATCCCACGGCGGAGGGGCTCGCGCGGCTGCGTCGGCTGATGGCTCGCCGCAGCCCCAGAATCAATGCGCAGACGCTCGCCGCCATGGAGCGGGCGGTGGGGTCGCAGGAGGTAACATTCACCTCGGTGCCGGCCGACAGCCGGTTCGCCCACGTGCTGCTGGCAGCCGACGTGCGCATGAAGCGTCTGGCGATGGGCTTCGAAGCATCGCCGGTTGCGGAGCTTCCCAGTTATCTCGAGCTGGTGCAGGCGAGCGGCGAACGTCCGCAGAGCGCGACGCCCCGCTGGTGGCTGGCCCCGGAGTACGAGCCGCTCGCTCGCGATGCCGAGGGCCTCATCTGGGAACTGCGCGGCCGCCGCATCATCGTTGAGACGGACGAAGACGCGCGAGGGTCGGCCCGGCGGTGGGCGGAGTTGTTCACCCGGCACTACGAACGCGTCGCCGAGCAGATTCCCGTGTTTCGCGAACTGGCTGGTGCCATCGACCTGGCCGTCGTCGCGGCGCTCATCGAGGGCGAGGGCCTCGTGAAGCACAGCGGCTGCGACCTGCGCGGACTCGCCGATCCGCAGATTGTGGCTGCGGCCCAATGGCCGGTCCCCAAAACGCTCGATACCCGCGCCAGCACGGTGCGTCGCGGACGGGATTGGGTGATCGCGCTTTCCGGCGGCGTCCAGATCGATTCGTGGGCCGTTGCCGAACGCACCGAGCGCGGCGAAAACCTGCCGCCCGCCCGCGAACAACTGCTCCGGCGCCGCGGGACGCGGTGGTGGTGGGATTGAAAGGGTTGAGGGTTGAGGGTTGAGGGACAGCGGTCGAGCGATGAACCGCTTGCAAAACGATCATGACTCCACTTTCCGCGCCCGGGCATCTCGACGCACCTGTCGCATCAGCATCGGCTGGTGGCTGTTTCCCAAGGCACAGAGTATACAGGTCATGCACCGGCTCGTGCCCGCCACCCATCGCCGTAAAGCAGTCCCCCCTGATTGATCAATGCCATGAGCGACATGGTTCGGATCGAACCCGCTTCCAACGTGCTGGTGCCTGGGGAGACGACCAGAATACCCATCGTGCTGGCACTGGGCGAGCCCCTCAAAGTCCGGGGCCTGCATGCCACTGGCCTTGCGCCCGCGATGGCAAGCTCCACATCTACTGGGCGAGCCCCTCAAAGTCCGGGGCCTGCATGCCACCTTTCACGGAGCGGAAGAGACGAAGGCGACATACACGACCTACAACGCCGCGACGAAAAGCACGCAGACGCACACCGCGGTGGAACACAACGACATTGTCAGGAGCGAATTCCTGCTCTCGGGGCGCGAACGAAAGGGCTTCTTCGGCAACATCGCCGACGGATTCTCGACGCTCTTTGGCGGCGGCGAACACGAGATCCTGGAACCGGGCGAGTACCCGTTCGAAGTCGACGTGCAGGTGCCGGCGGGCGCGCGGCCATCATTCGCCGGCAAGAAGTGCCGGGTGTTCTACGAGCTGTCCGTGCTGGTGGACGTCCCGCTGGGCCGGGACATCAGGGCGCTGCACTCGTTCCGGGTCGTCGATGATGCTGATACCGAACTCCCGCCGCCCGCGCCCGTGCGGACGCGCTACCCGGAAGACCAGCAACGTGGCCTGCTCGATTCCTGGTTTTCGCCGGACATCCGAGTCGAAGCGGCTCTCGCGCAGAGCACGTTCCGCGAAGGCGAGACCGTCGAGGGCCTCTTTGTGCTGGAAACGCCAAAGCCGCTCGAGTCCCGCGCCATCGACGTGCGTCTGATCTCCGTCGAGAGCACGACGGCCCACGGCCACACGGACAAACATGTCCACATGGGAGAGCAACTCCGGATTGCGGCCGGGGGAGTCATTGAGGGCAACCACTCCCAGCGCTTCAATCTGCCCGTTTCCTTGCCGGGACCGCCGACCACGCGCGGCCATCGGTTTTCGATCGACTGCTTCGTGCAGATCGAGCTCGACGTGCCGTGGGCGAAGGATCCGAAGATCCGCGTCCCGGTCACTCTGGTAGGCCCGATGACGTAGCACGACCAATCGGCCTGCGCGGCGCGATTCAGAACCCGTTGTCGGCGGTTTCGTCCCGGCTGTCCTCCCCTTCAGTCTGCCGGAGAGGGCGATCGCCGGGATCTCGTCGCACGCAGGGTCTTCTCCTCTCTGGAGGCGGCTCCCGCCCGCCGCTAGAATCCATCACATAAACCTGACCTGATGCATTTGGCGTGCGGCCTGAGGATTTTGAAGGAACGACATGCAGTCCATGCCTCGCTGCACCGCTTCCTGGGAATCGATCCGGACACCACACTCGTCGATCTGTCCGGGCGTCCGCAGTACATCCTCGATAACCACCGCTCACTGCCGGAACTGGGTTGAGCTGGTCGCATCGGGCTCGAAAAGACCTCCGGGAAAACCGATCCTCGTCCCACGAGCCATCTGCTGCGAAGGCACCCCATGCTGACGCTTGCGAACGGCCAGGCCACATTGCTCTGCGAGCGGCGCGAGTTTCTGCGGGCCGGATCGGGCATGGCCGCCGTCGGCTTTTCGCTGCCGTCGTTGCTGTGGCCGCGGCCCGCCGCTGCGAAGCCGGCGGCCGCCCGGGACCAGGTCGCAGGCGGAGCGAAATCGTGCATCCTCGTGTATCTGCTGGGCGGCCCCCCGCAGCTCGATACGTTCGATTTGAAGCCCGGCGCCCCGGCGGAGATCCGCGGCCCCTTCCAGCCGATCTCCACGACCGTGCCGGGGGTCGAGATCTGCGAATTGCTCCCCCTGCTGGCTCAGATGGCCGGCAGCTACGTGCTCGTGCGGTCGGTCAGCCACCGCAACAGCAATCACACGCCGATGATCTACTACACGCTCACCGGCCGACAGACGGCTCAGCCGGAGCGCGACAATGACGTCCGGCCGCCGCAACCGGGCGACTTTCCACACCTGGGGGCCGTGCTGTCGAAGTTCAAGCCGTCGGCTGCGTCACTTCCGGGCTACGTGGCCGTTCCCGAGCTGGCGATCCGAAGCAGCATCGCGGGGCCATACAAGCGGGCGAGAACGCCGTTGCGAGGCGGCGGCCCCGGCTTCCTCGGCGCCGGGTACGCACCGCTGGCCGTCCAGGGCGATCCTCGCCAGCCGGAGGCAATTCCCGCCCTGACTCTTCCACCGAACGTAACCCTCGAGCGGTTCGAGCGGCGGGCGACGCTCTTGTCGCTGCTAGACGGCCGGGTGCCGAGGGTGACCGAGACGCAGACGCTGCACGATGTCCGCAGCCAGGCCCTGCTGTTGACCGGTTCGTCGAATCGCGACCGGCTGCGGGTGTTTTCGCTCGACGAGGAATCGCCCGAAGTGCGGGAGCGGTATGGACCGCACCGCTTCGGGCAGTCGCTTTTGCTGGCGCGGCGGCTGGCCGAGGCCGGCGTGCCAATGATCGCCATCCATTTCAACGAGATGACGGTCTGCGACGGCTGGGACACTCACAGTCAGAACTTCCAGGCCTGCCGCGAGGAGCTGCTGCCGATGCTCGACCAGGCGCTGTCCGCGCTTCTCGAAGACCTGCACGCGCGCGGGACTCTGGACGAGACGCTCATCGTCTGCATGGGCGAATTCGGCCGCACGCCGAAGATCAATGCCAACGCGGGCCGCGATCACTGGGGCGAGTGTTCTTCGGTGCTGCTGGCCGGCGGAGGCATCCGCGGCGGACAAGTCCTGGGATCATCGGACGGCCACGCCGCCTGGCCGGCGTCGCATCCGGTCGATCCAGTCGACATCCAGGCCACCATCTATCACTGCATGGGACTCGATCCCCATCTGGCGATCCACGACCGCGCGCAGCGGCCCTGGGAGATCAGCACCGGAAAAGTTCTCCGAGAGCTGCTCTGATGCACCGGCACGAGCTGCATACAGAACGGCAGTGGAACGCTGCCGCGTCCGGCGGAAAGCTGCCGGCCACCGGCGGCTGTGGCGCGACCGGCGAGAAGTGATGCTCAAGGAGTTCTCCCCATGCGGCTGAGCTTTTACACCTACAGCTATACCGATCGCCTCGAAATGCCCCTCGTGCCGGTGCTGGAGCGGATCGCCGCCACCGGCTACGACGGCATCGACATTTCGGGCACGCACGGGAAGTCGGACGACCCGCAGTCTGTGTCACTGGAGCTGCGCGAACTCACCCGCAAGACCGCCGAGCGGCTGAAGCTGAAGATCGAGGCGGTCATCACCCACGCGGAACTGACCCAGACCCTTCTGGCTGGCAAGCCGCTGGACCTCAAGGGCTCCGTCGATCTGGCCGTGGACGTCGGCGCGCCCGTGGTCACCTTCCATATGGGCGGGGCCGGCAATGCCGATCCGCAGGACGTGTGGGAGCGTTCCGTGGCCCATCTGAAAGACGCCGCTCGCCACGCAGAGCAGCGGCACGTGAAGCTGGCTGTCGACGGCATCTGGCCGCCGTGGATCGTCAATACGCCGCAGTTGCTGATGAAGCTGTTCGACGACGTGGCCAGCCCGTCGCTCGGAGTGAATTACGACCCGTGTTACCTGGTGCTGATGGGGCTCGATCCCGCGGTGGTGGCCCGCTTGTGGAAGAGCCGCATCGTGCACGCCCACCTGAAGGACCACGCCGGCCGCTATCCGAAGTGGGAGCACCGCATCCCCGGCCGGGGCGAGATGGACTACCTGCCGGTGGTACAGGCCTTGAAGGCGATCGGTTTCACAGACTCGCTGGCCGTCGAGGCCTTCACGGATATGAAATTCGAAACCGCCTGCGATGTGGGATATTCAACCGTCGCCGCCGCGCTGCAAAAGGGCGGTGTACGCGACTGACCAGCCTTCTTCCATGTCGACTGGCTTGTTGGGACAATCGAACGCGCCGTTCCACCGCCTCTGTCCGACACCGTTGCCTGCTGACTTCGGGTGCCACTCACGCATTCCGGGACGGCCCCCGCCTGGGCTTAGGGGACCGTCAGGAGCGCCGGCCCCGGAGGTGCTCAATGCAGATTCGCGTCATCCCCGCCCGCGGCAACCACGACCGGGGACCGCTGTTTGGCGAGGTCTTCGACTTCCCCGAAGACGACGAGAACTACTATGCGATTCACCTCGGCCCCCAGTGCCGGTTCATCACGCTGAAGACGAACGTCAGCCAGGCCGGCGATCAGAAGGACTGGCTCGAACAGGAACTGCCCCGCACCAGGAATTCCCGCTGGCTCGTCGCGCAGTATCACAGCCCCGCGTGGCCCGCCGTCAAGGCCCAGCGGCGCCAAAGAGCACTGGGTCCCGCTGTTCGAGGAGCACGACGTCGATCTGGTGTGCGAGGCCGACGGCCACACGATCAAGCGGACGCCCCCCATCCGCAACGACCGCGTCGATCCCACCGGCGTGACCTACGTCGGCGAAGGAGGCCTCGGCGTCAGCCAGAGAACGCCGAAGATCGAAGAACGCTGGTGGCTCCAGTCGCCCGGCAAAGCGGGCAAGGGACACCACGTCATCGTGCTTGATTTCCAGCCCGAACAGCTCGACTATCGTGTCGTGCTGCTCGACGGCCAGAAAGTCTTCGACCGGCACACGCTCACGCCGCGCAATTGAAGTGTTTCCGGACCGGGAGGGCCGTTTCCATCGCGGCGTTACTACATCGTCGCCGTGGACGCCTTGGGACAGGAGGGATTCCCGTCGTCCCCCGTCTGGTTCGAGCGCGAATGGCGGGCGTTCTACTCGCCCTTCGTCGGCGACTGGCACCAGTGAGCTCCGCCGGCCGTTTTCAACAGTCCGCGCTCCACGAACCGAAACGACCGCGGCCGCAACCTCGGCTTGGGGCCAGTCCCGTCGATCAAGGTCGCCACCAACACCGCCGTCTACGAACGCATGCTCGACGACATGGACATCAACGCCGGCCGCATCATCGAAGGCGCCTCGGTCGAAGAAGTCGGCCGCGAAATCTTCGAGAAGATGCTGCCGGTCGCGAGCGGCGAGCAGACCAAGAGCGAGCGCCAGGGCATCGGCGACGACAAATTGTGCCCCTGGGAATCGTGCCCCTGGAGCATCAACCCGTTTTGCAGCCGGTTCAGATACCGGTTGCGTCATTCTAGACCAACGATCTCTTTTACAACCTTGTCGTCCTCGATCACGCCTAGCGATCGGCCTTGGCGCTGTTCGCGCAGCGCCGGTTCCAGCAGCGATAACGCGGTCTTCAAGACGCCGGCCTTCGTCGTGCGCATCACGTGGGCATTTCCCTGTCCGGCGACTTGACGATGCAACTCCTTGCTCCTGTCCCTTCTGGCGAGGTAGAATTGGAGCATGGAATCAGTCATCCGCAACGTGAAGGACATTGACGCCAACGAGCGGCGCTACCTCGAAGGCACTCTCGGCCGTCAGTTGCAGGAAAACCAGCAGGTCGTCATCCGCGTGATCGACCTGGGGGTCGAGCCTGATGCGGCGACCCGCCGCGCGGCGCTCGCCGACGCTTCCGCGATTGCCCGGAAGGGCAGGGCCAACGCCGCTGCTCGAGGCGTCAGTGAAGAGCAGGTGGACGCCGCCGTCGATGAAGCGATCGACCACGTCCGCCGGCACAAGCTGTAATGCGGGTCGTCCTGGACACGAACATCCTGGCCCGCGTCGCCTGCTCCCCGAGGGGTCCCGCGGGTGAGGTGTTCGACCGCATCGCCGCGGATCAGCTTCTCATTCTCTCCTCGGAGCTTCTTTCCGAACTCGCCCGCGTCCTCGCTTACGAGCGCTTGCGCCGCATCCACAAACTCGACGACCCCGAGATCGAGCAGTTCGTGCAGCGCGTCGAGGCCGGATCGCTGGTCGTCGCCCTTCCCGATCCGCTTCCGCGCGTCGTCCCCGATGACCCCGACGACGATCCCTTGGTCGCCGCGGCCGTTGCCGGCGGCGCGGACGCGATCTGCACCCGCAACAGGCATCTCTTTCACCCGGACGTTCTCGACTACTGCCGGCGTCACGGCATCCGCGTCCTCTCGGACCTGGATCTGCTCACCGAACTGCGGGCGAGCCAGCCGAATCCCTAACGGCAGTGGTTCCGCAGACGTTGCGCGCCGCCCAGCCCACTCCCTCGCTCCGCTCACGCGTACTCTGTCTGAATCTCCTTCCGCGCTTCCGACACGAACCGCGCGGAGGACCGGAAACGCTGACATTCTGCTTTTGCAGTCAAAACGCCCGGCTTGGACCGAATAAGCGGTCGTTTCGCCGCCTCTTCGGCCCACCGCATCAATAAAACCAGGCTGGTCGGCGAAAGCGCTTCATGAGCGGCTTCCCGACGTAGAAGTTCCGTCGATCTCTTCACCGTGACGGGAGCGGTTGCGCCGGGCCGAAGTCGCGCATCGAGTGCAGCGACTGCCGGCCGGCACTTGACTTACCACGGCGACCACGGTGGAATGCGAGCAAATGGACGCATGTTTCAATCGTGCCACGCGGCTGGGATTGGAATCCACTACCCCGGCAGGCCGCCCCCACGGAGGGCCGACTGTACAATGTCCCCGTTTTAGCCCTTCCCCTTTTAGCGCCCTTCCCCTTCCCCAGTTTCCGGCCTTCTGTCGCCGGTCGCCCTTCGCTTTCAGACGCGATCTTCCGATGGCAATTTCCACGAAAAAGACTCGCCTCGAAACTGAAGCGCTCGTGGTCGGGTACGCCATGAGCCGCTTGGACAAGCGCTATCTAGCTGCTCGCAACTGCGCAACCTGGACGCAGGCGTATGAACAAGCATCAGATGCGTTGGCAGTCCGGCCCTCAAGCTTCAAAAACCTGAGGGACGAGTTCGACCCGTTCCATGGGAATCGTCGCAAGGGGTGGCACAGGAGAAAACTGCGCCCGAACCGTCAACGAGTACTCGGCGAACTTGGCGAGGTTAGCGACGAGGCACTGCTTGAATTGGTGGCACGCATCATTAATCGTGAGGAAGAAGCCACGGTCGATGCAATCGACTCTCTCGTTCGGACGACACCCGTGCAAAATGTTGCGGATAGGCTGCTGACCGGACGCCGTGCAGAAGAGTTTTTTCTGGCGAACAGCGACCAGATTCTACGGCTTAAGCGGGAACTGATTCTGGACATGCGCCTCGCCGCTCAGGGTTTTGATTTTGCGGTACATGGCCATCCGGAGCGGGCCATTGAGGTCAAAGGGT
>JAHWKJ010000384.1:3407-6325 GCA_019347905.1 Planctomycetota bacterium | reverse complement strand
GACCCCTTCAAGGGCTCGCCAAGCTGCGCGACAACGTGCGGCGGCAATCGCAGGTCGCGCGGCGGCCGGTAGGACATCCGGGACAGAGCGTTCGCGATCGGCGGCTGTCGGAGCGCATTGCGGAACTCGCGGATCGCGCGGTCCAACGGGACCGTCAGACATCCCAATCGCCTGGCGGTCTCCATCAGCAGATCGTCGTCGGGTTCGCCGTCTTCGAGCCAGCCCACCAGTTCCAGCCAGGCATGAAACAACGTGCCGCGCTCCAGGGCGAAGGCGTCCGGCTCTTTGAACACGTGCTTCAGCCGCACGCGCGCACCGCCGTGCCGCTTCGACGGGGCGGAGCGATCCAGCCCGCGTCGGCGGCCGTCGGGCATGTCGGCGAGCTTCAGCGAGTCGAGAGTCGAGAGTCGAGGGGCGAGGGGCGGAAGAGATGCGACTCCGCCCGCGTCTGGCTCTCGACTCTCGACCCTCGACTCTCGACTTTCCGACTCTCCGCTCGCATGGCCGTGCCAGTTTCGATTCCCAAACTCGCACGCGATTTTGCCTGCGGGAACGACGGGCGGCTCGAGCAGCCCCCATTCGACCACACCGGCGGCCGTCGCCGGGAGTTTGGCGGCATCTTTTCCCGTGGGCGCCACGATGATGTACAGCGCATGCACGGCGCGGGTGAGCGCGACGTACAGCACACACAGGCTCTCCGTGGCGGCTTCGTGATGCCATTTCGCGAAGATCGTCTGCCACTCGGCCGGCAACAGCCGCTGGACGATCTCGTTACGGTAGAGGCACACGCGGTTGGGGGCTTCCGTAGGGCCGTCGCATCCAGTCACGTAACTGTCGCGAGTGCCGATCAGCGGATCGCAGTCGAGATCGGGGAGCACCACGATGTCGAACTCCAGGCCCTTGGCCTGGTGCGTCGTCATCACGCGGACGCGGTCGCTCGTGGGGTCCATCACCTTCTGCCGATTGATGGCCCGCACGAAATCGCCCGGCCGCAGCGTCGCGGTCGGCTGCCACGACCACGCCAGTTCGATGAGCTGCTCCAGCCGCGCCAAATCGCGGCGGCCGCACCAGGGGGCCAGCCGGCGCGACCAGTCGAGCACCACGGGACCATAGCCCCGTTCGACCAGCTCGCGCCGCACACGCGCGGCCAGACGGCCGGCGGCGGCCGAATCGGTATGGTCGGTAAACTCCAGCCCCGCCCCCAGCGCTGAACTCGCGACGTGGAACCGCGCGGCTGTGTGGCCGGGATGGTCGGCCAGTTCCAGCAGCGAACGGATCAGGAGCACGGCGGCCGCGTCCGTCATCGTGCCGCCGCCCTCTTCGCTGGCGGAGACGCCGCGCCGCCGCAATTCGTAAATCAGCCGCGTCACGGTCGCGTTCTTCCGCACCAGTGCGCCGATCGTATGGTGCGGACAGTTGCGCGCCAGTTCGGCCAGACGATCGGCGGCCGCGGCCAGCGTCACGTCGAATTGCTTCTGCTCCTCCCCCGCTTTGGGCGCGCCCTCGAGGCACACGTAGCCGGCCAGTTCGGTACACGCGGTCGTATGCAGCGGAAATGCCGCCTGCCAGTCGCGGGCGGCGGGTGCGGCTTTCTGCAGGTTCGGGTGCGAGTCCAGCCGCGCGAACACCCGGTTGACCGCATCGATGACCGGCTGGGCCGAACGGTAACTGCGATCGAGCGGCCGCGTCTCCAGGCCAGGCAGCGTCTCGGCCAGCGCATCGAAGATGGCCGCCACGCCGCCGCGCCAGCCGTAGATCGCCTGCTTCGTATCGCCCACACAGAAGAACGACCGCTCGGGCGAAGCCGCCGTGCGCTCGGCCAGCGGACGCACGGCCTGCCACTGTGGAAGCGAGGTATCCTGGAATTCGTCCAACAGGAGATGATCGACGGCCGCGTCGAGCCGATACGCCAGCCGGTCGGCGGCGACGGCCTCACCCAGGGCCCGCGCCAGCCGCAGCGTCACGTCGTCGAATCGCAATCCGCCCGCCTCGCGCTTCAGCCGCACGTAATGCTGGTGGAACTTATCGAGCAAGTCCCAGGTGGCGGCCGTCTGCTCGGCAAGCTGCCCCAGCAAAATCGCGCGGGCGTGCTTCACCAGCCGCTCGAAAATCCGCCGCGGCTCGCCTGCAATGGGTTTACCGTAGTACGTGTTTTCGCTGGCGAGCAACTTGCAGGGCACGCCGTTTTTGAGGAACGCTTCCCAGTCATTCGCCCGCGCGCACGCGAGAGCAGCCTGCCGCGACGTCTCCCACCTCTTGTCGTTCGGCAATGAGACGTCTGCGAGTTCGACGAGCGTCAGCGTCAGTTCGTCGCTGGCTAAGGGACGCGGCCTGGGAATCTTCCGCCAGGCCTCGCGGCTCGTCTGCTGATAGACGGAGTACAGGCCGTCCACGGTGCGGCGGATGAGCTCGCCGACACTGCGTCCTGCCTGGCCGCGGCTCAGGAGGTGCATCATCCGCACCACGTCGCTGGTCGATTCGGCTTTGAGCACCTCGTCGATGGCCCGCTCGCGCAAAGTCTCGTCTTCGAGGTCGTCGAGAATCCGCCAGCCGGGCGCCAGGCCCAGCTCCAGCGCGAACGAGTGCGCCACGGTCGAGAAGAAGCTGTCGAGCGTGCCCACCCGCACGCGATGAAGCTGCCGCGCCAAGCCGGCGAGCATCCGCTGGCAGACGCGCGGTGTCAGCGACGCATCGCCCAGGAATACTGCCAGTTCGCGGCAGGTGTTCGCGTCGAGTCCGGCCTCGGCCAGCCGCAGCAGAATGCGTTCGAGGATTTCGCCGGCGGCCTTGCGGGTGAACGTGGTGGCGAGCATGCGCTCCGGTGCGATGCCGGAGAGCAGCTTCGCCAGGTTGCGGTTCGAGAGCTGAAACGTCTTGCCGGTGCCGGCCGAGGCGCGGATCACCACGTCCGGCGTCTT
>JAHWKJ010000384.1:0-3307 GCA_019347905.1 Planctomycetota bacterium | reverse complement strand
GGCACCTCGCGATCGAATACGCCGTCCTGGCAGATGCCGGCGAGTTCGTCGAACCAGTTGTCGCGCACGTCGCGCAGCGGCCAGAACTCCTGGTTCAGCACGCGGCGGACGATGTCCTGCGCGACGGTGTCGGCCTCGCGCAGCTCGTGGTCGCTCCAGCCGGCCAGCCGGTGGCCCACGTCCTCGAGGTTTCGCGGCAGCGCGATGTAGCCCAGCTCCACGCGGCCGTCCACGCCCAGCGGACGCGCCAAGTGCCGGTACAGCGGCAACTGCAGATCGATCCACTCGCCGCGCGCATAATGCGATTTGGCCGGATCGGCGGCGGACTCGCTGGTCTTATAGTCGAAGATCACCCATTCGCCCAAGCGGGCGTTGTAATCGATTCGGTCGATGCGGCCATCGAGCAGGATGCACCGCTCGCCGCCGAGCGGAAAGACCACCGGCGTTTCCCGGCCAGGCACTTCCGTGTGCTGGATGGCCCAGCCGTCCGCGGCCCATCGGGCCTGCCATTCGGCAAACGCATCGAAACGCGCCCGCACGAGTTCGAGTTGCACGTTCAGCGGCGCGGGTCGCTGCTCGCCGAACACCTCTTTCGCGTAGCCGTCGAGCGCCCGGTATAGAAAGCGGCGGATGGATCCCGCGTCCGTCGAGCCGCGGATGGACTCATCGCGGCCGAAGAGCTTCAGCACCTCGTGGACCAGCGTGCCGAAGCCCGGCGGGTCGAGCTCGCGCGAAGCGTCGTCGAGCGCCCCCAGCCGCAGCACGTGCCGGAGGTAGAAGCGATAGGGACACGACAGGTACGTGCGGAACGACGTGACGTTCATCCTTTCGGGCGGTGCCTGGCCATTTGGCGGCTGCGGAACGCACAGTCCCGTCGTCTCGCGGGCGGCCGCCAGCACGCCCGCCAGCGGTGCAAGCGATGCGGGGGGGCCGTCCGCACGGTAGAACGCCAGCACGCGCTCGGCCACCTGCTGCGGTTCGGCCGCGAACAACAGCCGGCTGGGCGCCAGCGGATCGCCGTGCACGTCGCGGCGGGCGACAATCAGCGACAGGTTGTCGCGCGACGCCAGCAGCACGCTCAGCGCATAGGCGTCGCGGGCGTAGCGGCGGGCGTTGTCGGTCACCCCCAGCCGCGCACGCAGCGCGTTGGGCAGAAACGAATCGGCGTTGACCGACGACGGCACGTAGCCCTCATTGAACGTCGTCACGACGAGGGCCGGCGCGTCGTCGAGCGGCAGCTCCAGCCAGCCCAACAGCTCGATCGCCTCGTCATCGTGCGGCGGGGGAATCTCCTTCGACGCCAGCTCGCGCAAGGTCAGCCGGATCGCTTCCGTCGCCGTCATCTGCGGAGCGAGACTCTCCGGCACGGCGGTGTGTTCCAGCAGCACGACCTGAATGGCTTCGCAGGCTGCGAGCACATCCTTGTCGACCCAATTCTCGGGATCGAATTCGCGCCCGTCGTACACGTCGGTCAACAGCGCCTGAAGCGGTTCCGTCCAGTCGCCCAACGGACGCGGCTTGTCATCGAGGACTTGGAGCCACCCGGCGATGACATCGAAGGTCTCTTTCACCCGCTCCGCGTGGCGCGCGCCCTCGACCCATGCTCCCAATGTCCGCGGCAGGTGATCCGCGTAGTACGCGTCGAGCGACGTCAGCCATCCGCCCGGGACGCGGCCCATCAGCCATCTATCGACGTCGGGGTGTCGCACCAGCGCGGCGAAGGCGGAGTAGCTCCGCCCGTCAAGATACTCAGCAACCGCCGCGATCAGCCGCACGGGTGCCGTTTCCGGCAGTCTGCGGCCGACGACCCAGCGGGTGGAAATACCGCATTGGGCGAGCTGGCGCTCGACGTGCGGCACGAGACCGTCATCCGTCATGCCGATCGTGATCTCATCGGCCCGCCGGCGGCCGCCGTAGTCGGCGATCGTGCGGGCGACCGCGTCGGCCTGCTCGGCCGGGCCGTCGACGACGTGGACCTGCTCCGGGCGGATTTCAATGGGGGCGTCGGCCCAGCGGGTCGGCACGAGGCAGCCGTGCTCGTCGAAGCGGTCGGCGAGCGCTTCGGGTGCGTGAACGATCGCGGTGACCTGTTCCGCCACCCGGTCGAGCATCTGCCGCATGCTGGTGTTCATGTCGGCGGTGCCTACCAGCACGATCCGGCGATCGCTGCGGCATTCGTTATGCTCGATGGCGAACAGGCGGGCCGTCTGCCGGTCCCACAGTTCGAGGGCGTCGAGGATCGACAGGTACTCCTGCTGGACCTTGCGAAGAGCTTTCCAGCGGTGGGCCTCGTCGAAGTGCTCGACTTCACCGCCACGCCGGGCGACGTCGGCGAAATCGAGGCCGTCGGCGGCCAGTTCGGTGTGCTGCTTTGCGAGGAGTTCCCCCAGCAGCAGCCAGCCGGCGGCGTTGTCGGCCGCAGGCGGATCCGGCACCACATCCCGCAGGGCGGCGGGGCCGAGCTGCCGCAGGGCCTGCACCCACGCCAGGTGCTGCACCAGTTCGTCGGCGAAGGGACGTTTGGCCCGGTAGAGCAATTCCGGCAGTTCGCCCTGCGTGATGATCTCTGGCGGCACGAGGCGGC
The DNA here is from genome assembly GCA_019347905.1 of Planctomycetota bacterium. Lineage (GTDB taxonomy): Bacteria > Planctomycetota > Planctomycetia > Planctomycetales > Planctomycetaceae > JAHWKJ01. The sequence goes on along the minus strand of JAHWKJ010000384.1, from coordinate 723 downwards.
TGTCGCTGCGCTCGATGAGCAGTTCCAGCAGCCGTCGCCCGGCGCGGCGGCCGGGAACGACCACGATGACCTGCCCGAAATCTGCCTCACCCGCCGGGGCGAAGCGCTCGATGAGCCAGTCGACGACGGCCGGCAGCGCGGGCCGATCCCAGCCCAGAAACACGCGCTCGATCGACTTCCGTGCGTTGGCCATGGCGGACTGCCACTGTGCGGTACCGGCTTCCCACCGGCAGAGTATCGCCGCGTCGAACCTCGCTCAAATATCCAATCGTACAGTCGCCGCCGTGGCCCATCAACGCTGAGGCTGCCTCAGTCGTAGTGCGGATTTAAATCCGCACTACCAGCTCTCGAGCCGCACGCACTCAGTACCCCAGATACCACGCTGGCGGCAGCGCATAGTAGTTCCATGGCGCGCCGTAGCGGTACCGCCACAGGGAGCCATACGTGCCACGCCAGCCGAAGTACGGCCGGAAGTGATACGACCACGGCGTGAGATACCCCACCGCCGGGCGATACGGCAGCACCGGCGGCGCGAAGCCGTACGGTGCGCTTTGGGCCTGATTGATGTTGTTCAGCTCAATACGGGCGGGACGCGGGTTGCCGGTGAGGATCTCCATCGCTGCGTCGTGCCGGTAGGAGGGCTGCGCGTCATACTCGCTGCGGCGGAACGGAATCGAGCGGTAGATCGTCTCGTATTCCGAGATTGCGGGCGCGAGGGGATTG
>JAHWKJ010000383.1 GCA_019347905.1 Planctomycetota bacterium | reverse complement strand
CAGGTTCACCGGCACCATGCCTGCGATCAACTGCACCTGCGCGGTGTAGGGACCGCAGCCGGTGAGCCGTTCCGGGCCGATTGTGTAGACGCCATAGCGCTCGCCGCCGGGTTCCAGGTTCTGCTTGTGCTTGCGGGCGGCCAGCGGGCGGCCGAGCACAGTGAAGGGCCGCGTCTCCGGGCGAATGAACGGCAGCGGCGTCAGCGAGAACGGGAACGTCAGCACCTGCTCGCGCTCGTTGCCGCGCTGCAGACGCACAATGAACTTCGTCTGCAGCGAGAGCAGGTCGCGGTCGAGCGGCAAGACGCCATTGTGCACGTACTGCGAGTGGCTGTCGCGCACGTCGCCGTTGGGGTCGAGATCGCCCGACTGATAAATCTTGCGTCCGGTCGCGTCCCAGACATTGACGCGGAGGAACACGAGCCGCTCCGCGTCGAAGCCGGTGGGGACGCCGTGGCCCGTCGTGCCGTTGTAAACCCGCACGCGAAACTTCAGCCCGCGGCGGCCGCTCTCGACGACCTCGATTCGGTCCATGCGATAGCCGACCCGCAGGAGGTGCGCACGCGCCATGGTGGCTTCGGCCAGCAGCTTGTGTTGATCGTCGAGAATGCGCCGGGCGCGGATGCGGCGGAGCGGGTCTTTCCAGGGCTCGGGGAATTCGTAGCCTTCGGGCACGTTTTCCTCAAACTCCTCGGTGCCCCAGCCGGCGGCGTCATCGAACCACAGCCACTCGCGCATGGTGGCCAGCCCGTCGAGACTTTCCGGCTCGCCTTCCTCATGAGTGGCATACGGATGGTGCGGGAACAGCCCAGGGTGAATGATCGAATAATCGGGGCCGACGAACATGTGATTGGTCCGCCGGCGGGCAGGCGTCGAGGCGTTGCCCACGACCGCGATCGGCTCGAAATCGAATCCGCACGGCTCACCGGGTACGCGGCCCATGTGGCAATCCTGGCAGGTGAGCTTCTGCTCGAGGGCTGCCGGCGACGTCTTGTACTCGCTGAAGGCGTCCTCCAGGCGGAAGCCGTTGGGCGCGAACACGTCGTGGCAGGCCCCGCACATCGCCGGCGCCTGCAAGTACCAGAAGGGAACCGCTGCCGCGTGGACCTCGCGGGCGCGGGCCCCCGGAGCCGGCACGGTGGTCAGCACGCCGTACTTGTCGGGGTCGGCCAGCACCTCTTCAAGAATCTGGCTGCCGAAGGGACCATACACGACCTGCGTGGTGTCGCCGGGGACGAGCGCCTGCCGGCCGGCGCCTTTGCCCCACGCCTGGTTGATGCGGTGGCAGACGACGCACGTCACGCCTTCGCGCGAGCTGGGCGGACGGTCCATCTGCGACATGGCGATGGGCTCCTCGCGGGCCATGCCGATGGGCGTGTGGCAGCGGATGCAAAAGTCGCCCTGCGTGCCGTTCGTCACCTTGATCAGCGTGTTCGACATGGCGTTGAACACGGGGCTGAGCTGCGCATAGGCGTGCGGTGAGACCGACCATTCGCGGTAATGCTTTCGATGGCAGACGCCGCACTTCTTGGCCGAGGGGAACGCGTCGTCGACGAAGCAGGCGGCGTGGGCCTGGGCGACCGCGTACTCGATCACCTCGGCGGCCTCGCGGATGACCTCCCGCGAAATCGGACTGAGCCGGGAACCGGCTTCTTTCAGAGATCTCGCCGCAGCGACAGCCGGTTTCCGGCCCGCTGCCGGAGCGGACGGCGGCTCCGCAGCATCGACGAGCCTGGAAAAAGTCCAGGTCCCGAAAGCCACGGCGGCCATGGCAAATAGCCGGCCCTGCGACCATCCCACCGCTTTCCCTCCGGATCCTCGCTGGGTGGACATCGATACTCCCTTGTCAGTGGCAGGACTGGCAGAGGACCCTCGCCGAAGTTGAGGCGCGGCTCCGAATGTCGTATTCGAACGTTCGTGCCAAAAAGTGGAGTTCTTGCGGCCGCACCGGTTGGTTTCAGTTTGAGAATCCGGCCGTCCGCGCCGATTGGCGCGACTGGGGAAAACGGCGCGGCCTCGCGACATCGATGACCGCGCATCCCCGCCGAGGCCAGCTTGACAGCATTTCCTTCGAGGACGACACTTCGCCCCTTGCATGCGACCGTTCTCGCGACCGCCGGCGGAAATCTTCGCGCGCGAAGGCGACTTCGCCGGCGTCAGGAGAGCGGCAGCAAAGCCGAGAAGAGCCGAACACCCCGACTGCATCACAGGCATGAAGCGCATCAGCGTGGGATTCGCAGTCGCAGCGGTGGTGGTCACGGCGGCGCTCGGCGTGCGCGGCTGGCCGGGACGGTTGGCTTGCTCGCGAGCGGGGGCGGCCGAAAGACCACCGGCCGGCACAACTGTGGCCGCGGTGATGCGGGCAGTTCCGACGGCGGAGATCGGGCCCAACCGCGATCCCGCGAAAGTGCTGGGCGTGGCGGCCGCCGGCTGTGAAACGTGCCATGCCCCTTCGGCCTCCCACTGGACGACCACCCGCCATTACAATTCAGAGAAGGCCCTGTTCTCCGACAACGCGAAGAAGTACGCGGCGGTCCTGAAGATCCCGCCGGATTCTCTGCGGACGAATTCGCTGTGCGTCCGCTGCCACGCCACGACCAGGCTCCAGAACGGCCGGATGCAGGCGATCTCCGGCGTCTCCTGTGAATCGTGTCACGGGGCGGCCGGCGGCGAGGAGGGCTGGCTGAACCAGCACCCCGTCTACGGCCCCAACTTCACGACGCGGGAGGACGAAACAGCAGAGCACCGCCAGATGCGGATCGCGAGAATCGAGGCCGCCGGCATGGTCCGGCCGGCTAACATTTATGAGATGGCCCGCACCTGTTATCAGTGCCACCTCGTGGGCAGCGAGGAGCTCGTGGCGGCCGGGCACAGAATCGACAGCAGCCTGTTCGAGGTCGTCTCGTGGCTGCACGGTGAAGTCCGCCACAACTATTTCGTGGACCCGGAGAAGAATGCCGCCGCGCCCACACTGTGGATGCAGGACACCGGCGGCACGCCCGACCAGCGCAAGCGCCTGATGTACGTCGCCGGCGTCCTGGCCGATCTGGAAATGAGCCTGCGCAGCCGGGCCGCCGCCAGGTCGCCGGCCTACATCGCGTCGATTTCGGGGCGGATTGCGGCGATCAACGGCGCCAAGCTCCCGGCGCTGGCGGCGATCGGCGAGGTCGCTCCCCTGCAGGGCGACATCCGCAAGGGCTTCGCCCGCTTGTTCGCGCCCATGCCCGACGACGACAAGTACTACTCCGCCCTGGCCGACAAGGTTGCCGCAGCCGGGAGGAAGTTCGTCGAGTCTCACGACGGCAGCAAGCTGCAGGCGGTCGATTCCTTGATCCCACCCGTCAAACAGCCCGCGGCCGGGAACTGACGTCTGCCGGTCCCAGAACTCCGCAACCGGACGCTAGCGCGTACCGGCTGATTTGCAGAGGACTGCGCCCGGCCTCAATCCGGCCCCAGCGTGTCGAGGACGTCGAGCGCCGCTTGGAATCGGCCGAGCAGCAGGTAACACACCGCCAGCAGCCGCGCGGCGTCAGCATCCTTCGAGAGCGCACACAGCCGCCGGGCCGCCGCGAGAGCCCGCGGTGGACGGCCCTCGTGAAGCTGGCGAAGCGTTTCGGCATGCAGCGCACGCCGGGCGGAGAGCAGCGGCAACAGCAGCGACAGATCGCAACGACAGCGCCGACACTCCGGCGCGTGCGGCTGCCGGGCGCCGCACGTGGGACAGCGCAGTTCTTCACCCTCGATCATCGCCGAATCACACGTCCTCGATGTAAAATACCAGATCCGCCAGTTCCGCGTGCGCTTCGCGGGCGAGGTCGAGGCGGCGCCGTTCGACGGCCTGTTGCAGCGTGTCGATCAGGCGGCGCATTTCGTCGGCGTCTTCCGCGGACGCCTTCGGTAACAGCCGGCGCGCCTTCGCCAGCAGTTCTGCCGCTTCGTGCCACAGCGGCTCCTCAGTGCCGGGCACTTCCTCGGCGACCGCGACGGCTCCGGAGTCGCGTTGTGCAGTCGTCTCGCCAAACACGGCCGCGAGGCGGGCGCGGGCTTCGTCTCGATTTTTTGCGCGGAACTGGGTGATCGAATTGTCGATGGTGACGGCCTTCTCGCGCCCGGTGTCGCGTTCGACCGCCGTCACTTCCAGGATCCCGTCGAGGTTCAGCGAGAAGCGCACCAGGATCTCGTTGCCCTGTTCGGCCTCCGGGTTGAGTCCGTCGAGCAGGAACTCGCCGACGGACTGGTTGAATCGCGCATCGTCGCTTTCGCCCTGCAAGACGTGGATCATGACCGCATCCTGGCCGTCGTGGACGGTACTGTAGATTTCCGACCGCGTCGCCGGCAGCGGTGCGTTGCGGGGAATAATGGGCGAGAAGCAGTGCGGACTCATGCGGCCGTGCAATGGGCCGAGGCATTCCATTCCCAGCGTGTGTGCCGTGATATCAACCAGCACCGGCCCCACGTCGACGCCCGCGATCAGCCCGCCCTGAATCGCCGCTCCCATGGAAACGCACAGGTCGGGATCGATCTCCAGGTGCAACTCGTGGTGGAGCTGCTCGAAGAGCAGCCGCTGCACCATCGGGGTGCGCGTGCTGCCGCCCACCAGGATCACGCGATCGAGATGCCGCGCCGTCAGCTTGGCATCCTCGAGCGAGGCGTCGACGCACGCGAGCGTTTTGTGCAACAAGGCTCCGATCAACTGCTCGTATTCGTGGCGGTCGATCTCGAATTGCAGATTGAGCGGCCGGCCCTCTTTCTCCGCGATGAACTCTTCCGCAATTGTTGTGCAGGCTTCGTCGGACAGGCGGATCTTGGCGGCCTCGACCGCCTGCAGGATCCGCGAGCGGGACGCGGCGGAGCCGCGGAGATCGACGCCGTGCTCTTCCTGGAAGGCGTCGCAGACGTAGTCGAGCAGGAGCTGGTCGAAATCGTCGCCGCCCAGGTGCGTGTCGCCGTGGCTGGCGAGCACTTCCACGACGCCGCGTTCGATCTGCACGATCGAGACGTCGAACGTGCCGCCGCCGAGATCGTAGACCAGCAGCCGTTCGTTCTTCTCGGAATGCGGTTCGTAGGTGAGCGCAGCGGCCGTGGGCTCGTTGATGATCCGCACGACATCGAGTCCGGCGAGCAGTCCTGCCTCGCGAGTCGCCTCGCGCTGTGCGTCGTTGAAGAACGCCGGCACGGTGATGACGGCCCGCTCGACCGCGTGTCCCAGAGCCTCTTCCGCCCGCGCTTTGAGCGTCCGCAGGATCATCGCCGAGATCTCCTGCGGCGAGTACTCCTTGTCGGCCATGCGGACGGTCGCGTCTTCGCCCATGCGGCGCTTGATCGATCGCACCGTGCGCTCCGGAGCGAGGAGGGCCTGGTTCCGCGCCTCGCGGCCGACCAGCAGTCGTCCAGCCGCGTCCAGCCCCACAACCGACGGCAGAATCGCCTCGCCGTGGCGGTCGCGGAGCACGAGCGGCCGGCCGTCCTCAATCACCGAGACGACGCTGTTGGTCGTGCCTAGGTCGATGCCCAGAATGGGATCCATCTCAGTTCCTTTCGTTGGCTGCCGGCGAAGCAAGCGCCTCGTCGTCGTGCGGGCGTGCGGCATCCTCGGCTCGGCGGCTGGCGACGGCGCGGACTTCGGCGTACCGCACCACGGTCTCGCCCCACACATAACCGGGTCGCACTTCTTCGATGACCGTTTCCGGCTCGGCGCGCCGGTCGTCGACGAGTTCGACGACCGTCATGCGCGCGGGATCGACCCGGCGGCCGGTGCAGTCGATACGGCGGATGCCGTTCTGTCGCAACGTCGTTTCGATACGAGATTGGATGAGGCTGTAGCCTTGCATCAAAGTGGCGAACTCTTCCTCGTTGGTGCGGGCCAGCGCGTCGCCGCACCGTTCGCGCACGTGGCGCTGCCAGCCCCGCTCGAGCCAGCGTCTCCACCAGGGCCGCGCCGCAAACTCTGCCTCCAGCAGTTCGCGCAGCCGCCGCGGAGCGGACTGGGTCATCTCGCGATGCGTGGCGCGAAAGGCTTTCGCTCCCCGCAACAGCGCCTCGTCGAGACCGACCAGTGCTTCCACCAGCGGGGCCGCCGACTGCCGGGCGGCTTCCTCTTCGCGCGCTTCGGCCGCGTCAAACCGCCGCGCCGCCGCCTCCAGACCGGACAGCGCCGCCTGCACCACATCCTGCAGGTTCCTCGCACTTCTGGTCTCCAGCTTGAGCTCGTGCCGCATGGCCGAAAGCACTTCGACCACCTGCAAGAGGCCCGCTTCCGGCAGCTCGGCGGGAGCGTCGGCGGCGTCCTCCTCGTCCACCGCGCTGGCGGCCTCGTCGAGCGCATCGACTT
>JAHWKJ010000382.1:3124-6334 GCA_019347905.1 Planctomycetota bacterium | reverse complement strand
ACCGCGGCCGGATGACGTCCAGTCATCAAGCTGGCCCGGGTGGGCGAGCAGACGGGGCAGGCGGCGTAGGCATCGGTGAATCGCGCCCCCTCACGCGCCAGCCGGTCAACGTGCGGCGTCTCATAGAACGTGCTGCCGTAGCAGCCAACATCCCGCTGCCCGAGGTCATCCGCGAGGAAGAACACGATGTTCGGCTTCGTCGCGTCCGCAGCGGCCGCACGGTCGCACGAGACCCCGATGGCCAGCAGAAACAGGAGGGGCGCGGCGGCGGGCCGGATTCGGTTGATGTTCATGAGCGTTTCATTCATTCCCGCGCACGGTATCGGGCTTCGGCAGTCGATGCAGGGTGTAATGCCCGGTGGATGGCCAGAGTTCGCGCTGATCCGCCGTGCCGATCGCAGCGCAGGAGACTTCGTAAACGTGGCCGGTCTTGAGGCCGTCGATGGCGAGTTGGACCGTGTGGCTGTCGGCCGCGAGTGTCGCCGACTGGACATCGAGGCGGTGCCGCCCGGAGTCGGGCGTCGCGTAGCCGCCCTGCCAGACGCGCGTGTAGCCCGAGACGGTGTAGTTTTCCGCCCTGGCGGCGGCTTCTGCATCGACGGCCCGGAAGAATTCCAGCTCAAAACCATCGGGGCGGATGCGCAGCTCACGAATGCCGTTGGGCAGCTTGCCGTTCGCCTTCAGCCGCACGATGCCGCCGGTGTTGCGGCCGCCGAGCCAGCCGCTGTCGTGCATGCTGCCGATGTAGATGTCGCCATCGGGCGCAACGGCCCCGCAGATGGGTCCGAGGAAGTTGTTGCCGCCAGCTTCCTCGTTAGGCCGGCTGAAGTAGTACGCCGCACCCTGATAGACGCCGTCGATCTTCTCGAACGTCATTCGCACGAGGAACCGCGAATCGTACTCGCAGCCGATGGCATGGCCGGCGAGTGAGTCGAGAGTCGAGAGCCGGGCAGTTGAGGGTTGAGGGTTGAGGGTTGAGGGATGGACGTCTCCACCGACTCGCGACTCTAGACCCCCGACTTTTTCCGGAATGAAGAAGAGCGCATTCACGCTCCGTGTCCACGGGTGCGGCACCTGAATCGCCGGCGGGAGGTGCGTCACGCCGTCGTCGGATTCGTACCGCCCCGGCACGCCGTAGTGTGCGCCATCGACGATATGATTGATCTCGTTGAAGGTATTCTGCACACCCTGGTTGTCAGTGGCGAACAAATCGCCCGCAGCGTTGAACGCCAAGCCCATGGGATAACGGAAACCGTGCGCGATGGGAGCGATGTCATATAGCCCGGACTTTTTGCCGTCTCCCTGTGAAGGCGCAGGCGACAGCCGCAGGACCTTTCCCCGCCAGCGGGCGTTCTCGGCGGGGCGGTCCTTCTGGGCGTAGTCGCTGCCGGTGCCGACATAGAGATTGCCGTCCTCGTCGCGGACCAGTCCGGTCGTCCAGTCGTGATAGTTGTCGTTGTAGCCCCAGCCGCTCGCGACAACCTCGCGCACGTCAGCACGGCCGTCGTGATCGTTGTCGCGCAGCCGCAAGACGTCCGGCTTGTGACACACAAGGAGATCGTCACCATCGGCCAGAACGCCGTAGGGCGCCGCGAGTCCTTCCTCGAACACCGTCAGGTCGTCTTCCAACTCGTCGCCGTCCGTATCGCGCGCGAGGTCGACGTGCCCCTTCAGCGACGTGAAAGCCAGCGTCCCGTCCGGCCGCCACGCGAACGCTGTGGGCATGATGGACTGCGGCAACGGCAAGCGCATGCCGTCGAAGCCGGGTACCGTATCGACGGATTGAATCGCCTCGGGTATTTCCGGTTTAGTCGGCAAGGGTGCCTCGGGCCGATTCAGCTTGGCCACATAGAGCATCAAGCCATAAGCAACGCTCTTACGGTGTGGATCTCGCTGCACCAGCCGAACGAAGGACTCAGGATTCGAAGTCTCGACAAATCCACGAACGGTTGCCGAACCGATCGCCTTTTCCAGAGCGAACTGGTCCGGGAGTCTGACGACGACGTCGTAACCATTTGGAATCGATTGTGCCATCACATCGCGTTGCAGGCCCACCACCTCGAGGGAATCCAATCGCGTAAAGGCGTCATGGACCAGCACGGTTCGGATGCGGCCGTCGATCTCGAACTCGACTTCATACTCGATCCGGACATACGAGCCGCGGTTCTCCCGCGTCCGATCCTTGTCGTTCACGTACCGCAGCAGTCTTCCGCACGTGCCACCCCGCATCTTCGGACGGATCAATTCGTGTTTCGAATCGTCCCCTTCAGTGATTTTGAGCAGAGCGATGTCCGATCCGCGATCGAAGCCCGTCACCACCGGCACGCCGGCCATGTCCCAGTACCAGCTTTTGCCGAGCGTGCGCTGGCGAGCGAAATCGCCGAAGTACCAGCCGCGCAGGCTGAACGTGTCGAGGTCGAACAGCAGGTTGTGGCCGTTGTTGAAGCCGACGGCCAGCGCGCGGGCGACGTAGCCGCCGCCGTTCTCTTTCGGGCAGGTGAACACGTCGCGGATGATCCGCGGCCGCTCGCCGGGCTGCACGGTGACGAACTGCTCGACCGACGCCGGATCGGTCGGCACTGTAAATCGCGGATCGTTCAGCGCCTGCCATGTCGCCCGAAGCTGCGCGTCGAGATCTTCACCAAGCACGCCGGCCACGGGCTTGACGATGGCCGGCATCTCCATGCCCGGAACAATGCGGATCGGCGAGCGCGTCCAGCGCAGGTAGTACGACGGCCGCATCCGCCGGCCCAATGCGAGCAGGTCGGACCCGCGGGTGCCGAGGGCGACGTTGCGCGGCTCGAACGACCCCACGCCGTGGCAGGCGATGCAACTGAACCCGCGGGCGCCGACGAGCGTGTGGCCCGCCACCAGGATTTCGTCAGGCGAGCGGGGGGCGTCAGCCCCCCGATTCGCACGACGAGGAGCGCCATCAACCCCTTCGGAGATGCCTGGCGCATCGCTTGGATGTTGGGAAGCGGCGGGTTTTTCGGACGTATCGGGGGGCTGACGCCCCCCGCTCGCCTGGGCTGTCTCTGGAATGCGGTCGTGGGCGATGAGGTACTCGACCAGTGCGGCTTTGTCTTCCGCACTGTGCTGGAAGCGCGGCATCCGCACGTGCAGCCACGGCAGCCGGCGCGTTTTCTGCTCACCAGTCACCGCGACGGCAAGGGCGTCGTCGAGCAATTTGTCGCCGACGGCGGTGAGCGC
>JAHWKJ010000382.1:0-3024 GCA_019347905.1 Planctomycetota bacterium | reverse complement strand
TCACCGCGACGGCAAGGGCGTCGTCGAGCAATTTGTCGCCGACGGCGGTGAGCGCCGGTGGGATCAGCCCCTGGCTCTGGCCGCGCAGCCGTTCGTCGATGCGCTCCATGCGTCCGGCCAGCGAGACAATGCCCGTGCCGCCATCGCGCTCGTGACAGGCGAGGCAGTTGCGGCGCTCCAGCACGCGGCGGCCGTGGTCAAAGCGGCTTTCGGCCGAGAGCTCGCCCTCGTAGGCGGTGAGATACGCCTGGATCGCCTCGCGATCGATGCTGGCGTATGCGGGTCGCCAGCGCCCGCGTTCATGATCCTCCGGAGACGGCAGCGCCGCCAGGCAGGACCGCGACCAGTCGTTCACTGGTCGCGACAGGTCCGGCAAGCCGGTCAGCTCTGCTTCAACACCGGGAATGTGATGGCACGCGGCACAGCGCGCCGCTTCAACAAGCTGGCGGCCACGTGCAATTGTGTCGGGCTGTGCATCGAATTCGCGTGGGGGCTCGTCGTCGCCCGCCGCATCATCGCCTTTCAATCCGCTGAGATAGAGGGCAAGCTGCCGTCGCTCGTCACCGTTGAGTGCAAAGATCGGCATGCGGTGATCGGCGTTGAGCTTCTCCGGCCGCGCCAGCCACTCGAAGAGCCACGCGTGCGAGCGCTTCGTGCCGACGGCCGACAAATCGCCGCCGGACCAGGCATCGTCGCGCCCCTCTTTGCCGACGCGGTGACACGCGAGACAGCCGAGCGAGCGGACGAGCAGTTCGCCGGCACTGCGGTCGTTCTCCGCGTCCTTCGACCTGGGCGGCGCGGGGAGTTTCTGCTTCCGGGCGTTCGACAGCAAAAACGCTGCGACCGCTTCCGCCTCATCGCGGCCCAAGCCGAACGACGGCATGCGTCCGTCAACCCCCCCGGCAACTCTCACGTTTAGCCGCGACTCGCCTGAGGAGCGCTCTCGATCGAGCGGTGTTCGGTGCGGAGCGCTCCTCTGGCGAGTCGCGGCTAAACGGTGCGCGGGAGCGGTGATCTTTTCGATGAGCCACTCCGCGTCCGTGCCCACGCCCGCCAGTTCCAGCGAGGGCGCCGCGGGTGATGCCGGATGGTGTTCGCGGCGATGGCAGCGGTTGCAGCGGTGCGCGGCGAACAGCGTGCGGCCGCGCTCCACGACCGCCAGCACCGGATGCGATTCGCTGCGATACAACAGATGCGCCGGCACCGGCTCCAGCGGGAATCGGTCCGACGACCAGAACAAGCTCAGCCGCGCCGCATCGCCGGTCCGCCGATAGCGAATGCTCAACGCCTTCTCGCCGAACGCCAGTTCGAATGGTTCTCCGTCGGTCCAGCCGGCCTTATCGCTTGCGGTCTTCAGCACCGGCTTCCCGTCGATCTCGACCGTCGCCTCCCCCTGAAGCCACGCATGGAAGCGATACAGGCCCGGCTGACGCACCAGAAGCTGGCTCTGCCACGCGGCTGCAAACGGACCGGCGGGCAGCCGCTGATCGGGCGCGGCGGAACCCCAGTCGAACGCCACGTCGGGATCCACGCGCTCGACCGTTCGCCCGGCGGCCGTGTAGCGGGCCAGCAGCCCCGGTGGGAAATCTTCGTCGAGCTCATCCTGGGCCGACGCCGGCAGGCACATCACCGCCAGACCCATCACGATCGCGAACATTCGCCGCGCCAAAAGCATACCGCCCCTTCGAAAGCGCTGATGGAACGTGGTCGCTCCATGATAGCGGCGCCCGGTGGTGGATTGCACGGACGGTGGTTGAAGAGAGGGGGTGACGGGGTGAGGGGGTGACGGGGTGAGGGAGGGACAAGGTGAGGGGCCAGACAAGATGACAAGGTGACAAGGTGACAAGGTGCAGGGGCGGCGGGGTGACGGTGATGGATGATCGACGCTTGCGCTGCAGCCTGGTTTCCCGGACATAGCGCCAGCGCTCACCCCGTAACCTTGTCACCTTGTCACCTTGTCACCGCGGAGCACTCCGCTGGCGAGTCGCGGCTAAACGTGCGGGATCAGAAATCGTACGCCGGATTGTCGGGATCGAAGTCGCGGTCCGCCAGGCCCGCGTTGGGGCGAACGTCCCAGTACGTGTAGCGTGCGACCAGCGGCGGCTTCTGACCCGGGCGGCTGGGAAAGGCGTACTGCTCGACGCGCACGGGCAGGCCGCTGGCGCGGTCGATGTACAGCCGCGTCTTGTGGAATGCGAACTGCCGCCGCGGACGCGGGTGCGACGCGTCCAGCACGCGGCACTTCATTCCATGCAGGTCCGCCTCGCCCTCGACGACGTCGCATTCGCCGAAGCGGGTTTCGGCCTCCCATTGCCGGATGATGCCGCCCACGAGCTTCGCCATGCCGAAGTTGGTGATGGGGTGCTTGCTTTCGGAGAGCGCCCGCGGACTGTCGGGTTCCAGGCTGACGGTGCCGATCAGGGATGCCAGGCCTGTCTCGTGCGCCAGCAGCTTGCCGCCGTTTTGTCCCTCCACATAGATCACCTCGCGGCCCTCGTGCGGTTTGTCGAAGAGCATGTAGACGCTCATGGGCTTTGTTCGGAACTTGACCTGCATGCTGTGGGCGTAGCCGCGGCCGCCCACGATGTCCCACTTGGCGAAGCGGGCGATGTAGTCCTCGAGCTTCTTCGCGGCCGCCTCCGCCTCGCGCGCCGCTTCGAGCGCCGGAACCAGCGGATGCTCCTTGCGCGGAGCCGCCGGCCGCGCGGCCGGCACGTCGACGGGGCGGGATGTCGTTTGCCCGTCGGGAGCATCTTCCATCGCCTCCACCAGCCCGGCGACGGAGATGCACACGAGCGACATCCCCGCCGCGAGAAGCAGCGATGGTCCGAGATTCTGTGGCCGCGGAGCGAGGGGAGCAGACATCGGAAGCACTCGATCTGTTCGCGGTTCCCGAGAGACGGTGCCCATTGTGGGACTTACACGCCCCGGATGGCAAGACTTGCAAACGCAGCGGACCCCGGAGCGCCTGTGGGCCGTCGCAAATGCCGCGGTGATTTCCGTGCACATCAAATGCCGCTTGTC
>JAHWKJ010000381.1 GCA_019347905.1 Planctomycetota bacterium | reverse complement strand
GGCACGGGTGGCTCGTCCACCCGTGCTGCAACGCGTCCCCACGGGCACTGGTGGCCGAGCCACCAGTGCCACCCGGCCGGGTGGCTCGTCGCACTGCTGGCGCTCATGGCCGGCCTGCAAACGGCAGTCGCCTTTCAGGCCGAGCCGCCACAGCGCCGCTGGGGCACCGAATACCGCGTGGCCTCGCCGCCGCGCACCGAGGCCCCGCGCGCCGGCACCGAACAGCCCGGTGAACCGACGTGCAAACTAAGCTTCTTCAACGCCGACTGGAACCAGATCCTTTCGCAAGTCGCTGAAGAAACCGGTTCGACGCTGGTGATGTTCGACACGCCGCCCGGACGTCTCACCCGCCGCGACCGCAACCACTACACGCGTGCTGAGGCCGTTCGCATCCTCAATCGCGAACTGGAACCGCAGGGCTTTCGCATTCTCGAGAAGGACCAGTACCTGACGGTCATTCACCGCCAGCGGGCGCGGACGGAATACCGGCCGCGCGTGCAAGCTGAGGAAAGCGATCCGCCGCCGGCCGCGAAGAGGCAAGCGGAGCAGGAGCCTGTCGGCTATAAGCGGGATGTGTTTACGCTGTCGTCGCGGTCGCGAGCCGAGCGGCGTGAGCCGCCGGATTCTCGGGGTGACGGGGCATTGTCACGCGCCGATTCGGGTCGGGGACCGTTCCACGAAGCGCGACCCCCCCTAACCCCCCCTTGGGACGGGGGGGACCAAAGCGGAGGGGTTCGGCCGGCTTCGTTGTTCGATGAACGCGAACAGCACGCGGCCGCGGCGGCTGAAGCGGCGCTGCCGCGGGGCGAAGATCGGCACGTCACGTCGGCGATTCAGACGCAGCGGTCGGCGGCGGACGTCGCCCGCACGATCTACAAGGCCCTGAGCGATCGTGCGGAACTGGTCGACCGCGGTCCGGAAGACCTGCCTGCGTTCCGCGTGTACTTCGCACCGGAGTTTCTCGCCCGCTACGGCCAGAAGCCCGACGCCAGTCGCAGCCCGCTCGCCGACAACAACCATCGCGAGCGTCCCGCCGCCGCGCCCGTCAGCGCGGTCCACTTCGAGATCGGCATCGACACCCGCCGCAACGAACTCGTGCTGGCCGCCGGTCCGTCGCAGGTGCGTTCGGTGGCGGATCTCGTCCGCAGGATCGACGGCCTGACGGTCAAGCCGGGCGAGTCCGTGAAGCTCGTCTCGGCCGGGCCGAACTCCGACCGCATCGCGCAGCAGCTTCAACCCACGGTCCGCAAGATGGCGGCGCAGCGGGCGCGCGAAGACGCGCGCGACCGAATTGCACAACGTCCCGACGCCGTCAATCAGCCGCCCGCGCAGCCGCAGCCACGTCCACAGCCGCCAACCCCCCCTTCCCCCCCCTTGCCAGGGGGGGGCGAGGGGGGGGCACCGCGGCGGCCGATCGACGACTTCCCCGCGGAGGGCGTCAAAGGCGACGTGGAGATCGAAGTTCTGCCGGGCGGACTGCTCCTCCTGCGCGGCAACCTGCAGGACGTGGAAGCCGTGCAGGATCTGATCGACCGCATCCAACAGCTTGCCCGCGGCACCACGCCCGATATCGAGCTGTTGTATCTCAACCACGTCAACAGCGAGGCCATGGCCGCGCTGCTGACGGAAGTCTACGACACGCTGAACGAGCTGCGCGGCCGCGGCACAACGCAGCCGCGCGGCGTTGCGTTCATTCCCGTGGTGAGGCCCAACGCCATTCTGATCCTCGCCCCGCGGATCGAGCTGGATTCAATCCTCCGGCTGGCCGAGGAACTGGACAAGCCCGTCGACCCGGGCAGCGAATTCCAGGTGTTCCGGCTGAAGAACGCCGTCGCCTCGCAGCTTGCGACGACGATTAGCAATGCCTATCCGGCCGATCGGCCGGGGCTGGCGGCGCGGGTGACGGTGTTCGCCGACCCGCGCACCAACTCGCTGATCGTGCGTGCGCGGCCGGCCGACATGGCGGAGTTCGCCATGCTCGTCCAGCGAATCGACAGCGACGCCCCGGAAGCCGTCAGCCGCGTGCGCGTCTTCGAGCTGCGAAACGCGGTCGCCGAGGAACTGGCCCAGACCATCAACAACGCCATCCAAAGCGTGCTCGCTCCACCGCAGATTACCGGCGCGGCCGGCCAGGTTACGGCTGCGGGCCAGACGGCGCAGGAATTCCGCGACGTGAAGTCGGTCGCGCTGGAGTTTCTCAGCACCGACGGCGACGCGCGGCGGCTGATTCGCTCCGGCGTCTTGTCCGACATCCGCGTCACGCCGGATATTCGCACCAACAGCCTCGTCGTCACGGCCCCCGAAGCGAGCATGGAGATGATGGCCGAGCTGATCCGCCGGCTCGACCAGCCCACCTCGACCGTCGCCGAGATCAAGGTCTTCACGCTCGAAAACAGCGACGCCGACGTGACGGCCGAACTCTTGCGCGAGTTGTTCGAGCAGGAAGACCAGGACCAGCTTGGCGTGCAGGTGGCCACGGCCGACGATGCATCCAGCGGCCTGATTCCCTTGCGGTTCTCGGTCGATCCGCGAACGAACAGCGTCATCGCCATCGGCGGGGCCGCCGCGCTCGAAGTCGTCGAAGCGATCATCCTGCGGCTCGATCAGACGGAGATTCGCGAACGGAAGACCGAGGTCATCAAGCTGCGGAACACGCCGGCGACGGAAATCGGGGCGGCAATCAATGCGTTTCTGCAATCGCAGCGGGACCTGTTGCAGATCGATCCCGACCTCGTGACGACGACGGCGCTGCTGGAGCGCGAGATCATCGCCGTCGCCGAGCCGGTCTCCAACAGCATCCTGATCAGCGCCACGCCGCAATACTACGAGGAGATCCTGGAGATCATCCGCCAGCTCGATGCGGCCCCGCCGCAGGTGGTCATTCAGGCGCTGCTGGTGGAGGTCGAGCTGACGAACACCGACGAGTTCGGCGTCGAGCTGGGCTTTCAGGACGACGTGCTGTTCGACCGCGGGGTCACGCTGGCGGAAGACCTGTTGACCATCGCTCAGACGAACACCGCGCCCAACGGCGTGCAGACCACGACGCAGCAGATCATCTCACAGGCCACCACGCCCGGCTTCGCGTTCAACAACCAGCCACTGGGCCGGAACATCACCGCCAACCCGAGCCAGGTCGGCACACAGGGCCTGTCGAACTTCTCGCTGGGCCGCACGAATGCCGAGCTGGGCTTCGGCGGCCTGGTGCTCTCGGCCAGTTCATCGTCGATCAGCGTGCTGATCCGGGCGCTGGCGGCGCGGCGGCAGGTGCATGTGCTCAGCCGCCCGCAGATCACCACGCTCGACAACCAGCCGGCCCTGATTCAGGTGGGCCAGGACGTGCCCATCACGCAGACGCCGCAGATCAACACGGTGACGGGCCAGCTCCAGCCGATCGCGGTCAACGCCAACCAGTTCCGCAGCGTGGGCATCATCCTGGAGGTCATCCCCCGCATCACGCCGGAAGGCACGATCGTGATGGAAGTCATCGCCACCAAGAGCAACATCTCGGCCGATTCGATCCCTATCTTCACCGACCCGCAGACGGGCAACACGATCACCTCGCCCATCTATAACGTCACCACGGCCCGCTCGACGGTCTCGATCCCCAACGGGCAGACGATTGTCATGGGCGGCATGATCACCAAGGAAGACGACACACTGGTCCGCAAGGTGCCGTGGCTGGGCGATGTGCCGTGGCTTGGTTCGGCCTTCCGTTACGACTCGACCAGCACGCGGCGGACGGAGCTGTTGATCTTCCTCACGCCGCGGATCGTCCGCACCGACGCCGATGCGGAGCTCATCAAGCAGGTCGAGGCCGAGCGGCTGCACTTCGTGGAAGAAGACGCCGAGATGATCCACGGCCCCTTGTACGCGGTGCCGCTGGAGAACGGCGACCCGCTCTCCGACCCGTGGTGCCCACCGGGGATGCCGTTCTACCCGTCGCCAACTCCGGGCGCTGCCCCCACTCCGCTTCCCCCCCTTCCTAAGGGGGGGCCAGGGGGGTTCCCGGCGCCGGGACCAACGTACCCCGCTTCCCCCGGCTTGGAGATCGAGCCGCCCCTGACGAACCCGGTGCCTCAGCCGAACGGAAGGCCGGCCGTTCCGCCGGCGGGCACCGAAACCGGCTGGCGCAACCGGCCGACGCGCGGTGCGCTGAGCTACGAGGACGGCAATGTGCCGACGACAGTCATGCCGTCGTCGGCGGCGTGGCAAAACGTACCCGCGAACGCAATGGCGGCCGGTCCGCCCCCCTTCACTGAAACCACCGCCGGCTGGGTCGCGCCGCCGCCGGAGAAGCCGGCGTCGCGGTCTCTGCTGAAGCGCATGTTCGGTCCACGAACGACGAATCCGTGATTCAGGCGATCCACATGCGGGGGAGAGGAGAAGCGACGATGGCGGGAAACTGCGGGAAACGAGGATGGAGGATGGAGGATGGAGGATGGAGGATGGCAGGGACGGGACGCGCTGCGTTGTTCCATCCTCCATCCTCCATCCTCCATCCTCTCTTCCCGGCGCTCCTCGCCGCCCTCGTGCCGGTGCTGCTCGCCGGCTGCAGCGGACTGGGCTGGAAGCCCTGGAGCCGCGAAACGATTCCCACCGCCGACGCCAAAAACCCCGTGCAGCGCGTCGTCTGCATCTGGGAGGCCTCGGAAGGCCGCGGCGTGGACGGCCTGCCGGCGCGCGGCTTCGCCGGCCAGATCCTGTTCTTCACCCGCACGAATTCCGCGCCCGTCCGAGTCGAAGGCGATGTCCGCGTCTACGTGTTCGACGACCAGGGCACGCCCGAAGAACAGAAACGGCCGATCCACCAGTACGACTTTCTGCACGGGGAAGACGCCGATTCGTGGAACCGCCACCTCGCCGTCGGGGCGCTCGGTCCCGCTTATTACGTGTTCATTCCGTACCCGCGCAAGGGTGGGCATCAGGCCCGTTGTGCACTCCAGGTGCGGCTCGTGCCTCGTGAAGGCCAGCCCGCATTCTCCGACATGATCAGCGTCGTGCTGCCCGGCTACGAGGGCGGGAATTCATCCCCCGCCCAGCGTGACCGGCTGGAGACGGTCAGCGGCTCGTTGATGGAACTGAGCGGCCGACAGTCGCCGGCCGCTGCCAACTCGCTGTTGTCCCGACCGCGCGGCGAGACGGTGGGAACCGTTTCGCGGTTCCAGCAATACGGTCCCGCCCGCATCCGCCCCGTTGAAACGGTCGTGCAGGCCGCGGCGGTCGAGCCCCAATACGATCAGCCGCAGGATGTGCAGCCAGCGGTCAATCATGCCGCCGTCTCGCCGGAAGCGGCCCGCATGGAGCGCCTCGAGCGCATGCTCGAAGGCCTGATGGCCGAACGAGCCGACAGACATCCTGGCCACGAGCCGCCGCAAATGTCCGCCGCGCGGCAGCCCACAAGAATCGACACGACGCACGTCCTGCCGTCGGAAGATGCGTTTCAGGAATCGCGCGGGCCTACATCGCGCGGGGAATTGCGTGCGGCCCCGGCGTCCGGCAATTTCCCGCACACTCGCCCGTTGGAGACGGAAGGCTACCCGGCGGCCCGCAGGATCGCCGGCCCCGAGACTGACAGCCAGTCGAGCTGGAACCTAGAGGCCGCAACTCGGCGGCATCCCCTGGAGTGATGAGTTCCCCTGTCCGGCAGCCGGAACACTAATGACCGCTAATCGTCACTAATCGATCTTCGATGTTGCATGGCCGGTCGAGGGTGGCCGGGGCTGGAGCCTTTGCGAAAGCCTCGAATTCCCATTGCCGGGACTCACCAACAGGACCGCAGAACTCAGGGCAGTCGATACGGTGCGGGATCGCGATCGGCCTTGTGTCGGCGGAGGAACTTCACCGGGTCCAGCCAGCCGTCGGTGGACGTGTCGTACCCGATGAGCGGAAAGTCCGGTGTGGTCGGCAATGACCACAACAGCCGTGATGGGACCACATAACCTCCCGCTGTCCGACGGAATTCGTACGTCACGTCCCCGATGGGGAGACGAAAATCGCTCAGATTCGGCGGCAGCGGCTGGGCTGGCTCCAGCTCCAGTTCGTCTTCGTTGAGTTTCGCGATCCGCAGTTGTGTCGTGCCGCCGGGGAACGACAGCGGCAGCACCACGCGTCCCCGTTCCGCCATGCGGCCTTCGCGGATGCCGAAGTGCAGGTGCGGACGATAGCCGCCGTTGATCTGTGGGTGCTCGCGACCGATGGTTCCGATCGGCTGCCCGGCGGTGACTATGTCCCCGGCTTTGACGAGGCGGTTTGTGTCGAGATGGCCGTAGATCGTCGTGACGAACGCACCGTCCTCCAGACGGTGTTCGATCGCCACCAGGTTTCCCCACAGCATCACGGGAGCGGGCG
>JAHWKJ010000380.1 GCA_019347905.1 Planctomycetota bacterium | reverse complement strand
CCGTGGCGGCTGAGTTCGACGTGGGTCCCGCCCGCGTAGCCGATTTCCTCCAGCGCCGCCAGCACCGGGACGAAGTCGATCTCGCCCTCGCCGAACGGCAGGTGCTCGTGCACGCCGCGGCGCATGTCTTCGATATGGATGTTGAACAGCCGGTCCTGCCAGCGCGATAGATGCACCGGAATCGGCTCGTCCTCGACACAGTGCAGGTGTCCGACGTCGATCGTCAGACCGAACCGCTCCGGCTCCGGCCGGGCGAGAACGTCGAGCAGCCGGTCGTAGTCGGCCATGCTTTCGATGAACATCCCCGGCTCCGGCTCGAACCCCAGCCGGACGTCTCTGGCGGCGGCGTGCTCGATGACCGGCTGGATTCCTGCGGCCAACGAACGAAAGATGGATTCCTCATCCGGCTGTTCCCTGCGCCGCTGCATGGCCCCCGACCAGAACGAGACCGCCTCGCTGCCGAGCTCCGCCGCGATGTCGATGCACGTCTTCAGGAACTCGATCCGCCGGCGGCGCCCGTCGGCCTCCGGAGACAAGAGCGTCGGCTCGTGCTTGTGTCGCGGATCGAGCAGATAGCGTGCGCCGGTTTCGACCACAGAGGCCAGCCGGAGCCGCTCCAGCGTCCGCCGCATCTGCGCCAGTTCGTCAACAAAGCCGCTGCCGAAGGGATCGAGACAATGACAGTCCACCGTGATCGCGACGGAGGCATAGCCGCTCTCGGCCAGCAGCTCCAGGGCGTCCTGCCAGCGGTGGAACGCGAGTCCGTTGGTGTTGTAGCCGAGCTTCATAGAGGTTGAGGGTTGAGGGTTGAGGGTTGAGGGCAAGGCAGAAGCCGGAGGTTCGAGAGCAGGGGATAGGGTCTGCGTCAGCATAGATGACGGCGGCATGATTGACACCTGCCTTCCGCTCGCATAGCGTCCAAAACGATCGGTGCCATCGTTCCACCGTGCTCGGATCGGTGACACTGCCGTCTGCCGTCTGCCGTTCGCCGATTCGGCGGTGACGCCGCGCGGCTCGCCCGCCCCCCTTGCCCTCAACTCTCCACCCTCAACTCTCAACCCTCAACTCTCAACCCTCCATGTCTGAAGAACCCCTGATCGCCGCCTTTATCGACTTCGAAAACCTCGCCATCGGCGTGCGGGACATGAAGTCGGGTCGTTTCGAGATTGAGCTGGTGCTCAAGCGGCTGCTGGAGAAGGGCCGCATCGTCTACAAGCGGGCCTACTGCGACTGGCGGAATTATCGCGACGCCGTCAGCGAGTTTCACGGCCAGGGCATCGAGCTGATCGACATCCCGCACAGCCGAATGAGCGGCAAGAACAGCGCGGACATCCGCATGGTGGTCGACGCGCTCGACCTGTGCTACTCGAAGCAGCACATCGACGCGTTCGCGCTGGTGTCCGGCGACAGCGATTTCTCGCCGCTGGTCTCCAAGCTCAAGGAGAACAACAAGCGGGTGATCGGCTGCGGCGTGAAAAGCTCGACCTCCGACCTGTTGATCGCCAACTGCGACGAGTTCCTGTACTACGACGACCTCGTGCGCGCGGCCCAGAAGACGCGGCAGGCGGTGCCCAAGAAGGGAACGAAGAAGGGGGACAAGCGGCAGGAGGCGGTCGACCGTCTGCTGGAAGTGCTGGATTCCCTGGAACAGGACTACGACGTGTTGTGGGGTTCGATGCTCAAGCAGGCAGTGCGGCGCGTCTATCCCGGCTTCAACGAAGGTTATTACGGCTACGGCAGCTTCTCTGACCTATTGGAAGAAGTCGCCGATGCCGGACTGATCGAACTGGACTTCGACGAGTCCCGCGGCAACTACCAGGTGCGGCGGAAGAAAGGGAAGGGCTGAGGAAGGGTTGAGGGTTGAGAGTTGAGGGTTGCAAGCGAACGTTCAATGCTCAACGTCCACCATTCGGTCTCCCATCTTCAATGCCGATAACGGGGCGGAGCAGCAACAATGAGCGGCGAGCATCCCTTGGACGTTTCTTTCTGACCCTCAACTCTCAACCCTCAACTCTCAACCCTTCCTCAACCCTCAACCAAAACGAGCGGGACTCCGGAGCCAGCTCCGGAGTCCCGCCTCTCACGCGTCACACACAGGGTTGTCGGCTCAGCGGGCTTCGACCGGTTCGGGGACCGAATCGTTTGCGGTGCCCGTTTCCTGGATTGACTGCGGCTGTGACCGGGATGTGTCCGGAACGAGCGTTTCGCGGCGGCTCAGCCGGTTCGTGCGCTCGTCCAGAATCGTGCGGGCCGCCTCGCGGACTTCCGTCTCGCTCAACCGCCGGAGACTGGTGATCTCGACCAGCGGCTCCAGCACCCGCATTGCACGGGTCACGCTCGTTTCCAACAGTGCAATCTCGACCAGCCGGCGGCGGATGCCCTCCAGCGACTGGATCTGGGCCTCCATCTCGTCGCGGAAGTCGGCCAGAATCTCCAGCGACTGCACGGCGCTGATCAACTCGTCGGTGCGGCTGGCCAGCTTCGACTGCATGTCCAGCAGCAGGCCCAGATTCCGCTCGGCCGTGTTAATCATCTCGCGGTCGACGTTGAGCTCATCGCGGATGCCGAGCAGCCGGCGGGCGTTCTGGCGGGCCGTTTCGGTGTTGGATCCGCGGAGCACGATCTCGTCCTTCAGCGTCAACAGGTCCACGGCCATCCGCTGGGCGGTGTCGAGATCGGCCGACTCGCCGGCAATTCGCGACTTCAGCCGCACGAACTGATTGAGGTTGTCCTCGGCGACATCGAAGCCTTCCGCCTCGACGGCCAGATCGTCGCGGAGCGCGATCAGCCGCCGCGCGTTGTCGCGGGCGGTGGCCACGCCGGCGCCTCGGAGGGCAATGTCGTTCTTGAGGTTCACGAGCTGGTCGAGACCGGAGCGGGCGTAGTCCACGTCATCGCTTTCGACGGCGACCTGCCGCTTCATCTGCCGCATGGCCGTCAGTGCGTATTCGGCCACGTCCATGTCGACCGTCTCGACCAGGGCGTCGCGCTTGAGTGCGATCAGGCGACCGAGGGCCACGTCGGCCTGTTCCGCGTCGGCCGCTTCCGCGATCAGCCGCGTCTCGAGCTTCGCCAGGCGGTCGAGGGCGGCCGTGGCCTCCGGCGTGCGGCCGGCTTCGGCTTCGACCCCGGCGCGGAACGTCTCGATCGTCCGCAGCGCGCGGGTGGCCGCGGTGATGCTTTCACCTTGCGCGCGAAGCTCCGCCAAGAGGTCGTTGGTTTCTTTCGCGGCATCGCCGACGGCCACCAGTCGGGCCATGTTCCGCTCGATGGCGGCCAGTTCTCGTTCGAGGGTCTGCATCCGCTTCTGGGCGGGACGAACCGCCACCAGATGCATGCCGATGAAACCGATCACCAGTCCCGCCACCAGCACCGTCCACAACTGTCGCCGGACGGCGAGCAATTCGGGGGACGAGCTGCGGCGGGTGTATGCTTCCAAAGTTGCCAAAGTTTCATCCTCCGTTGAGGGCCGTCAACGTTTGCGCCGCTGATAAAGCATTCGCAACCGTTCGAATGCTATGCAGACTGCCTGCACGGTTCAGTATCGCCATTTTGACAATCTCTGTTCGGCAAAAGTGCCCGGCACGGCCGATGCGTGCGAAGCCGGGGCAGGATCTGCGAACTGCGCGGCGCACGACGGCGGATCCATTCGGGTTTTGCGGGTTTCTCAAGACCACGGGCCTCGCTGGCGCTTCGGGTTAGTGTCCCCCCACAGCAACCCGAAGCGCCAGCGAGGCCGGTCAGAGGGGCGGCGATTGTCGGTTGCTCAGCGGCACTGATAGAATGGCACCCAGAAAGCAGTTCGTCATCGAGCCGTCTTGGGTGGTTTCCATGCGAAGCGTTTTCGCCGGCCTTGACCACCGTCGGCTGCCTGCCGGCACGGGCCTCGTTCCATGCCCTCCACCTTCAAGCCATCCGCCGCACAATGGACTTCCGATGCGCTGGAGGTCCATATGCTGGGGCTGGTGGACTTTGACTCGGCTCTGTTCCTCCAGGAACGGCTCGTCTACGAGATCAGCGGCCGCAACGACCGGCAGGGCGGACTGCTGGTCTGCGAGCACCCTCCCCTGGTCACTGTGGGACGCGAAGGCAGCCATTCGCACTTCCTCGTCGAGCCGCGCGAACTGGTGGCCCGGCAGATGCCCGTCCGCTGGCTGAGCCGCGGCGGCGGCTGCGTCGTGCACGCACCGGGGCAACTGGCGGTTTATCCGATCGTGCCGCTCCAGCGCCTGGGGCTGGGGCTGGCCGAATACCGCCGCCGGCTCGAATCGGCGGTCGTCGACGCCTGTGCCGAATCGCGGATTCCCACCTTCCGGCGCGAAGACCGGCCGGGGGTCTTCTGCCGGCTGGGAAAGTTCGCCGAAACTGGCGTGGCCGTGAAGTCCGCGACTGCCTGGCAGGGGCTGTTCGTAAACGTGCAGCCGGCGATGGATCTGGTGCGGCTGGTGCGGACGTCCTCGGGCGGGCGGCTGACGTCGCTGGCCACTCAGCAGACGCGCGTGCTCTCGATGCACGCGATGCGCGAGGCGCTCGTCCGCCGGCTGGCCGAACGGCTCGGCTATCGCCGCGTGCACCTCTACACCGGCCACCCCCTGCTGGGCCGCACTCGGCAAACTGTTTACGCCGGGGTATCGTAAGCGCGGGTGAAGGAGAACGGTACACGCAGAACCAGCACCAGGAGCCGAAAAATGGCGATTCAAACGGCGACCGAACTGCGGCACAAGAGCTGTCAGCCGTGCGAAGGGGGCGTGCCCGAACTTTCGGCCGACGAGGCCCGCCGCCAGCTCGCCGAGCTCGATGGCTGGGAACTCTCTGACGACGGCAAGCGGATCCGCAGGAAGTTCAAAATGAAGGACTTCATGGCGGCGATCGAGCTGTTCAACGACATCGCCCGCACCGCCGAAGACGAGGGGCACCACCCGGATCTCCACCTGAAGGACTACCGCAAGGCCACCGTCGAACTGACGACGCACGCGGTCGGCGGCCTGACGGAAAATGATTTCATCCTGGCCGCGAAGATCGACGCCCTGCCGGCGCGGCTGAAAGAGTGATAGCGGCTGGACGCCAAAAACGGCATTGCCGATCAGCTTTCAGCGATCAGCCGTCAGCGTTCAGCTCTTGCCATAACGAACACAGTTGACGATCGCCTGCCGCTGACCGCTGACCGCTGAAAGCTGACCGCTGACCGCTGACTGCCTTTCGAAGGCGAGCAGAGTGAGAAGCACATGACCACGCACGCCTGGCACGACGTCACGCCCGGCGAGACTCGCCGCGGGAGTTCACGGTCGTGATCGAGATCCCGAAAGGCTCGAGCGTCAAATACGAACTCGACAAGTCCTCTGCCAGGAGCCCGTCGCCCCGCTCACGCTCGTGGGTTCGCGGGCCATCGGCCTGATGACGATGATCGACAGCGGCAAGAAGGACCACAAGATTCTCGCCGTCGCCGTCGACGACCCGGAGTACAACGGCTTTCAGGAAGCGATGGAACTGCCGCCGCACCGGTTCCGTTCGGCATCTCGGGCTGGTCGTCGAAGTAGACGCTGATCCCCCGCTCTGCGATCACCGGCGCCTTGGCGTCGAATCTGCGCACAAACACGACAGCGGTGAAGCGGATGCCGTGCTGCTCCAGATCGGCGACGGCCTTCGCGCTATTGCTGCGGAACGTCGCCACGATCACGTCGCCGGGCCAGACGTGCGAGAGGATGTTGAAGAAGACCGGCGCTTCATCGACGCAGCCGTCCAGATCGATCCGGAGCCTCGGCAGCGCCTGTTCGCCGCATTCTTCGCAACGTTGGGCGGTGAGTTCATCGGGGCCTTCCGATGCAAGACGGCACAGCATCAACTGTGAACCGCAATCCATCCTTCGGCCCGCCAGACATCGAAGGGAGGCAACGGCACGCCTACGGCTAGGCGAATAGGATCCACCCCTCCTCCCTCTGGGCGGTCTGAATATGATCGGTGTTCCGATCGGGTGGCGCGTGGAAGCACTCGGCAAGAACTCCCTGTCGATCGAGATCCTTTGCATGTCGAACGCACGTCCGAACTTGGGCCTCGTCGTTGACCAGTTCTGTGAAGTCTTCCGCGATTTCCAGCACGGAGGGAAAGATCTCCGCAACGACCACGCTTGCTTTACGTGGCGCGGTCCAGCCAGTTTCAAAGGGCCAGACTTGCATCATGCCCTTGCGCTGTTCCTCAGCCCAGACACGAAGCGCGGCCAGGTAGTGCAAGCCCACGATGGTCTGACCTCCGACTGAGACGCCTTGGTTCAGCTTCCAGACTGACTGCACGGTGACGCCCCGTTCTCGCACCGCGCGTTCCGTCGCGCGATATTCGTTCAAACCATTATATGG
>JAHWKJ010000379.1 GCA_019347905.1 Planctomycetota bacterium | reverse complement strand
ACCGCCGCCCCAGCCGCGAGAGCTGGAACTTCCGCGCGTCGTACAGCGACCGGTGCACCTGCCGCGGATGAATGATCCCCCAGCGGTCGCGGAGCTTGTTGGCGGCGAGGCCGCCCGTGTGGAAGCCCTCCTGCGGCGTCCAGCGCAGGATCGCGAGGCTGTTGTTCTGTTCGCGGCTGAGCAGCTCGACGGCCTTGCCCCCCAATTGGGCGGCGTAGAAGCGGTCGAAGCGGATCGGCCGGCCGCCGCGCTGCGTGTGCCCCACTTTGCGGGTGAACAATGCCGAATCGGCCGACTCGTGCACGCCACGCTTTCTGAAGAAGTCGTCGCTCAGCCGTTCGGCGAGGATCCGTCGCAGTTCCTCGGCGGCGCCGGCGTAGCGGACGTTGCCGGCGGGGTCCTTGCTGGTCGAGACTTCTCCCAGCCGGCGGCCTTCCTCGTCGACAACGCCTTCGCCGACGACGATCACCACGTGCTGCTGCAGGTCGTACAGCTCGCGGATGCGGCTTTCCAGCAGCGGCAGATCCAGGGGGACCTCGGGGAGGAGGATGATGTCCGGCTGGCCGTAGGCGGAACCGAGCGCGATGTAGCCCGACTGCCGGCCCATCACCTCCACGAGGCCGATGCGGCGATGACTTTCGGCGGTCGTGCGGATGCGTTCGATCGCCTGTGCGACCACGAACACCGCCGTCGCGTAGCCGGGCGTGGCGTAGTTGACGATCTCGTCGAGGTCGATTTCGTCGCGGCCGGGGCTGCGGTGGTACTTGGCTTTGCCGCCTTTGCCTTCCTCGCGGGTCCACTCGTTAGGCTCATCGAGGTAGTTGAGGCCGAGATCGTTGTCGATGGTCTTGGGGGCCAGCACGCAGGGGAAGTAATCGGACAAGGGCTGCATGCCGTTGATGGTGCCGTCCCCGCCGATGCAGATCAGCCCCGAGATGCCCAGCCGTTCGAGCCGCCGGGCGGCGTCCTTCAAGGCCTGCGGATCGTCGGCGCTGATATACGTCCGCGATGCGCCGAGCAGGCTGCCTCCCACACGGGGCGAAAGCTCGGGAATGGGCGTGAGCAGCGGATTGAGCGGCAGGTGCGGCACCCGCGGATCGAGGATGCCCGCAAACCCCTGCATGATGCCGATGACTTCGTATTCGAGCTGCCCGGCCTGCTCGACGGCCCCGTAAATGGTGGCGTTGAGCGCGGGCGTATCTCCGCCGGCGGTGAGAATGGCGATGCGTTTGGTGCGGTGCATGGCTGTTATCCCTCTTGAGCCGATCCGCCGCGGCGCGTATACCTGCGCCAGCAACTGTGACACAGCGCCCGGAGGCGGTCAACGGAGGGGAATGACCAATGTCCAAGGATCCGCACCCATGAAACACCTCGCCACGTGTCTCGTCTCGGCCGTCTGCGGCGGAGCGTTCGCCGTGTGGCTGCTGGATGCCTCGCCGCGCGATGCGCTCGTCGCGCAGGATCGGCCGGCGGCACAGAACTCCGGGCCGCGAATCCCGGCCGCCGAACGTCCGCCGCTGCCGGTGCCGCCTGCCGATCCCGACGAAGAGCTCACCGACGACGAGCGCCAAGCGGTCGCCGTTTACGACCGCTACAACAAGAGCGTCGTCAACATCACCACGCGCGGCAGCCGCCCCGACGGCTTCTTCCTGCTGGAGCTGCCCTCGGAAGGCTCGGGATCCGGCTCGGTCATCGACCGCGGCGGACACGTGCTGACCAACTACCACGTGGTCGAAGGCGCCCGGCAGGTGGAGGTCACACTGTACGACGGCAAGACCTACGATGCGACGTTCGTGGGGGCGGACCCGATCTACGACATCGCCGTCATCCGCGTCGATGCGCCCGAAGAGGCGCTGCACCCGGTCGTCTTCGGCGATTCCAGCCGGCTGCGCGTGGGGCAGCGGGTATACGCCATCGGCAACCCGTTCGGTCTGGAGCGCACGATGACCACCGGCATCATTTCCAGCCTCAACCGCACGCTGGGCATCCGCGCGGGGCGGACGATCAAGTCCATCATCCAGATCGACGCGGCCGTCAACCCCGGCAACTCCGGCGGGCCGCTGCTCGATTCCCGCGGCCGGCTGATCGGCATGAACACCGCCATCGCCAGCGCCACAGGGCAGAACTCGGGCGTGGGCTTTGCCATCCCGGTCAATCTGGTCACGCGCGTCGTGCCGCAGCTCGTCAAGCACGGCCGCGTCATCCGGCCGGAGATCGGCATCGTGAAAGTCTACGAGACGGAGAAGGGCCTCTTGATCTCACGGCTGGTGCCCGGCGGTCCGGCCGAGCGCGCCGGGCTGCGGGGCCCGCGGATCGAGCGTGTCCGCCGGGGCCTGTTGATTATCGAGCGCGAAGACCGTTCCGCAGCCGACCTCATCGTGGGGGTGGATGCGGAAGAGGTCCGCACGACGGACGATTTTCTGGGCTACATCGAGGCCCGCCGCCCCGGCGATACGGTCGAGTTGAAGATCATCCGCGACAGCCGCCCGCTGGCGGTCCCCGTCGTGCTGGGCGGTGAGGAGCCACCGGCAAAGTAGACGGGTCGCTCCGCGACCCGAGAATGCCGGTGGCGGAGCGGTCGCTAACTTCCATGCGGCCGTCGCCCGCCGCGGAGGCGGCGCCCGCAAGTTGCCCAAATCTGCCATTTTCCATTTGGAACCGGCAGAGCCGCGCGTTAGAATCCGCAGCATCGCGCGAACCGTTCCAGGCGGACCAAGTGCCTGTGCGCACCTGCCGTTCGCTCGAAGAGGGAATGCGCCACGATGACATCTTCGATCAGCACGAATCTCTCAGCGCTGTCGGCCCAGGTCCAACTGCTGCGGACGAACAACCTGTTCAACCGCTCGCTGGAGCGGCTTTCGACGGGCCTGCGGATCAACCGCGCCTCCGACGATCCCTCGGGGCTGGTGCTTTCCGAGTTCCAGCGCGCGCAAGTCTCGGGACTGGGCGAAGCGATCTCGAATATGGACCGCGCCATCTCCGTCGCGCAAACCGCCGAGGGCGGTTTGAACGAAATCGCGGGCCTGCTCACCGACCTGCGGGGGCTCGTGGTCGACTCGGCCAGCGACGGCACGCACTCTCCGCAGACGTTGGAAGTCAATCAGCAGAACGTCACCAGCATCCTCGATGCGATCGACCGCATCGCCCACTCGACGCGCTTCACCACCCGCACGCTGCTCAACAGCGAATCGGGCCTGCGGGGCGTGGTGAACGAGGGCACCGGCGGCGCCATCATCGATTTCCTCGCCGCCAAGAACAGCGACGTCGTCACCGGCCAGCCGCTGCCCATTGTCGTTACGCAGAACGCGGAGCGGGCTTTCGTCACGGCCCCCACGGCCCAGACGGCGGCGCTGGCCCAGGACGAGCGGCTGGTGATCAATGGCGTCGCCGTCGATCTCGAAGCGGGGCTGACGCAGCCGCAGGTCGTCGAGCGGCTGAACCAGCTCAGCGGCCAGACGCAGGCCTTTGCCGTCGTCAACGGCGGCCGCACCGAGCTGCGCAGCAATCTGTTCGGCAACGGCGCGCAGGTGCGGGTGATTTCGAACCAGGCCGGCGCCAACGACAGCACGGGCTTCGGCATCAACCCGCTTTCCGACCGCGGCCTGGATGTCGAGGGCACGATCGGCGCCGGCCTCGCGGGCGCGTCCGGCAGCGCGGCAGGCGCCGCCGAGGGTCTCGGGCGGATTCTCAGCGGCCGGAGCGGCGAAGCCGGCTCAGGCGTCAGCGTTCAACTGGGGCTGGCGAATCCCGAAGATGTCGCCACGACGCCGGTCGCCGTGGGCGACGGGGCCGCGATCGTCGCCGTCGACCGTTCGCTGCTGTTCCACGTGGGCGGTTTCGAGAACCAGAACGCGGCGCTGAGCCTGATCAATGCGGACAGCCGGGCTCTGGCCATCGGCGTTCAAGCGCCGATCCGGTCAACTGTGGTAACCACGATCACACAGGACTTTGACCAGCAAGGTCCGACGGAAGTTCCTGTGAATGGACCCGTCAGCATCCTCAGCAATCAAATCGGATTGCCCGCAGAGCCGACCGGGACATTTCCGGTCACGACGCAACGCATCTTGATCTCCGATATCACGACTCCCAGTTTCAGCACCAACACGACAGTGAGTCAGGTCGGTAATCAGATCACCGTCACGAGAGAAGACGTGTTCACCAGCACGAGGGAAGTTATCGAGGAGACGACGACCACAACCACCATCGTGACGCCCAACGCAACACCGGGGATTATTCAGGCTATCAACGACACCTTCGATCCGAACCGGAACGCAACCACCTTCAGGATCCTGTTCAACGGAAATGAGCGCAACACCCCGAAGCCCGATCCGGGCGGTAGCGCCACCCAGGATCCGCCTCCAGGCCTGAATGAGTTCCCCAACGGAAACGCCTTTTATTTCGATGGGGCGGGGAACCGGTTCGCTGAGACATTTCAGTTCAACGCGGCGGCCGGGGGTACGATTTCCTTCGATTTGCGAATCGGTGGGCCACTGGATACGCATACCTTCGAAAATGCCGACCCAGGCGAAGAGATCGTCCTCGAGTTCTCGACCGGCACGCAGACACCGATCGGATCCACAGCTCCAACGCTCACTGGATTCACGACCATTCGCGATTTCGACACGCATCCCCAGGGGCCGGGCACTCCCAGCTTTGACTTCGACAATGATGCCGCGAACTTTCCGGCCGACGCGTGGCAGAATGTCTCGGTGAACATCCCGGCTGCTGCTCAGACGGGCACCACCGTCTTCCGAATCCGTCAGATCGCTAATAATGGCGACGCTTTCGACAACTGGGCCATCGACAACTTCAACCTCAATCTCAACGGCGTCGACAGGCGCGTGGAACAATTCACCACGACGTTCACGACGACGACCATCATCGATAACATCACCACCACCGTGGACGTCTTCACGCTCGAGGAAGACCCGTCGCTGCCCAACCTGCGGTCGATCGATGTCCGCACTCCGGATTTGGCGCTGCAGTCGCTGAAGGTCGTCGATCGGGCGATCGAAGAAGTCTCGCTGGCCCGCGGTGAAATCGGGGCCTTCGAACGCAATACGCTCGAAGCCACGCAGTCGAACGTCCGCAGTCAGCTCGTGAACCTGGAGCGAGCGGAGTCAATCCTCCGCGATACGGATTTCGCGTTGGAGATCACCAACCTGTTCGCGCAGCAGGTTCGCCGCGACGTCGGCGGCACCGTGCTGGGCATCGCCAACCAGAACGCCTTGAACCTGGTCGGCCTGCTGCAGAACAGCCCCGCCGCCGCGCTGCAGACCGGAGCGAGGGCGCTCTTGCCTGCGGTCTGATCGCAGGCCGCGCTCAGCCGCGGCCTCGCAGCCGCGGGAGCAGGCCGATCGTCCGCGCCGACCGCTGGCGGAACGCGGCCATCGTGCGATCGATTCCGCTCCGCCGCGTCTCCAGGACGGGCAACGTGACGGCCGCCAATGCCGCGGCGGCACTCGCCGCGGCCGGTGCGGTTTCGCTCTCGGCCGGCAGCGCGGGGCTGCTCGGCGAAGGGGTCAGACCGCTTTGCGGTTCAGCCGCGTCCCCTCGTTCCCGATCGCTCGTCCGCAAAGGGGTCTGATCCCGTTCGGCGGCGCCTGAGGTTCGGCTGAAGACGGGCGGGGCCGTCCAGCGCTCCCAGAAGACATCGGCAGCAGCGGTCTCGTCGGCTGGAACCGGCTGGGCGGCGTTCTGCGGGGCGGCGTCGGCGTCGCCCTCGATCGACGCGCCCGGCGTCTCATCCCGCTGGCGTTCGCGCACGTCGGTAGGCACGCCATCGCGGAGGAACAGGTCGCGGAACAGCCGCGCCCGCTGCTCGCCCGGTTCTTTCAGCCAGATGCGATACCGGCCGTCCGGCAGCTTCTTGAGGTACTTCGAGACATAGCTGGCCAGGAAATCGTCGGCCTCTTCGCCGATGAAGTTGACCGTGCCCAGCACGGTCCCGTCCGGCCGCAGCACCTCGACGACCACCACCCGCTCTTCGACGACGCTGGGATCGGAAATCACCGTGGTCGCATCGGTCGTCTGCGTCACCACGATTTGCGTGGAGTTCACGGCGGCGTCGGAGATGACCGTCTCGCGAACGAACAACTGCGGCAGCGCGCTCTGGAGCTGGTTCGCCGTCGGCGGCTGGTTGAGCACGAAATTCTCGACGCGGGTGGTCGTGCTCAGCGAGTTGATCGCGTCCGGGACCAGCGCCAGCGGGAAGCCCGGATCGGCATCCGTATTCTGGCCGAATAAGTTGATCAGCGGGTCGTTCTGAACGAAGACTCGGATCGTCGACAGGTCTGCGAAGTTGTTGCTGACCAGCGTGTGCGTGCCCGCATTCACATTGTTGAGGAACTCGAA